>DASSSG010000233.1:0-18897 GCA_035708545.1 Bryobacteraceae bacterium
GAAGCCGCCACGAGACGACGCATACGCTCGTCCAAAAAGGGCGCCAGAGAACGGAAGCGGCGCTGGATGTCGCTGTGGTTCACCAGCACCAGTATAAAACAAAACTACTTCAACTTGTTCTATTTATTTCCTGACAGTCCCCCTAACGGCGCGCCGGTCAGAACGCCAGCCGCAACGCGAAACGGAACTGCCGTTCGTACCCCGACGGCGTTCCGGTGATCGACATAAAGTTGTTGGCGTTCCGCAGCGTGCCGTCTGCATTCAACTGCATCGATGCCGAGCCCGCATTGGGGTTGCTCCAGCGAATGGTGTTCGTCAGATTGAACACCTCGGCACGAAATTCTGTCTTCACGCGCTCGGTCACGGCGAAGCTCTTCGACACGTTCGCGTCATCACGCCAGAAACCCGGCCCGTACAGTGAGTTCGGCCCCATGGTGCCGAAGCGGTACACGTTGGCCGGGCGGTTGAAGTTCGGATCGCGGAACGACATCGGATCGTAGTAAAACTCGCCCGGGCCGAAGTTCCCGATCTTTCGCACCGGCGCGATCAGATCCGCCGTTTGCGAGTTGCCGGGCGCATTCAGCGACGCACCGGTTCCGCTGACACTGAACGGCGTGCCTGTGTACGCGCTGAAGACGCTCGCGAGCGACCAGCCGCCGGCCACCCAGTTCAGGAGCCGGTTGTCTATATTCAACTTCTTCCCCTTGCCGGCCGGGACTTCCCATACGAAGGCCATCGTGAACATATGCCGGCGATCGTAGCCCGCAGCCGTGTAGTTGCGCCGGATCACAGGCTCCCAGTGGAAGTAGCGCATGCCTGCCCAGCCGTCTTCGTCGGTCATGTTCATGGCCCTGGACCACGTGTACGCTCCTTTCAGGAGCAAGCCCCCGGCGAGCGCGCGGTTCAGGCTCGTCTGCAGGCCGTGATAGTGGCCGTCGGCGAAACCATCCCACATGTTCGTGGTGATGGCTCGGCCCCACTTCGCGTACAACGGTCGGCCGACATTGCCCGCTCCCGGGCCGGCGGCGTTGATGTCCCGATCGGCGAGCCAATGCACGGTGTGATTGCCCACATAGCCCACGCTGGCAACTATGGCATAAGGCAGCTGCCGCTCGATCGTGAAGTTCCAGCTTTGTATATAACCCCGATGAATCTCACCGGCCCAGGCGCTGCGCGGGCCCATGTCGATCGTCGCCGGCAGCGGAATCGAACCCCTGCTGATGTCAGGTGTCGGCACGGGAGGAAGCCCTTCCGCGATGCTGTTGTAATATTCGTAGCCGCTGACGGTGACCGGAACGAAACTTGCCGTGATGGTCGACGGATAAAGACCACGCAGCGGGCGTGAGAACGGCAGCGGATCGTATGTGATGCCGTAGCCCGCTCGGATGACAGTTTCGTTGTTCATACGAAACGCGAAGCCGAGGCGCGGCGCGAACAGCTTCTTCGACGTCGTGATGCCGTTGTTCTTCGGGATTCCGCCCAGCCCGCCGATGGTAACCAGGTTCGTTTGAGGATCCCAGCGCTCGACGCCGCGGTCGCCGCGAGTCATCAATGGGTAGTACTCGTAGCGCAGCCCGAGGTTCAGCGTAAGCCGCTTGCTGACCTGCCAGCGATCGCGAAGATACCACCCGAACTGCCACTCCCGCGTCTCCATCATCAGGTACTGGATCGATTTGTTATAAGAAGCAACGAAACCCAGCAGCGCCGCTGCGTAAGTATTCGGAGTCCGTGCGGTTCCGCCCCGCACCATCGTCGTGTTGCCGGAGAAATTGATCTCGCCGCGCGGATTCGCCGTTTCGGGCTGCCAGTGGGTCAGCGCATGATGAACCATGTCGAATCCGAACCGCAGCTCGTGACCGCGATTGATCTTGCTGAAGTTCGTCGAGTAAGTCTGACTGCGTTCCCAGCGCCACCACGGCAGCGGCGTGCTCAGCTGGCCCCATCCCGTGAAGCCGGTGTAGATAGCCGGCATCCCACTGTACTTTTCGTCGTTGGCGTACTGCGCTCCGCCGTTCGTCCCGGGGATCTTCCATATCTCCGAACCATAGTTCTTCCCGTAGTCAAAGCCGAAAGCCGGCTGGTCGAGCCGGGTGTAGCCGTACACGCCGTCGAAAAGGAATGTCGGGGAAACGGTGTAGACGAAACCGGCCGTCGGAACCTGAACCGTGGTTGTGCCATGGCCCGGATCGGCGCCGCCGACGCCGGGCCCCACCAACTCCTCAAAGGCGGCCTTGCCGGAGACACCTGCGCCCGTGCGGCTGTACTTACCCCAGATCGCAAGCTTCGATGTCGGATTGTAATTGGTCTTGAAGTCGTACTGGTCCCGGTCCAGCTTCTGACTGCCGGAAACGCCATAGTTATTGCTGAGGCCCCAGATGTCGTCCGATGCCTGATTCGGAAGCGGCGCAAGCTTCTGGATGTTGGCTATGATTGGGCTGATTCGTTCGCGCGGGACGATGTTTCCGGCAAACGGGGTGCGGCCGCTGCCGTCCGGATTGCCCGTCAGCGGATCGTAAATAGTCGTCAGGCCGAGGTATTTCGAGAAATCGCCTGTGCGCATATCCGCGGGCGGCACGCTGAAATTGCCAGCGACACCATTGCGCTGCATCGTGCGCTCATAACTGAAGAAGTAGAACAGCTTGTTCTTTTTGATCGGCCCGCCCAGAGTGCCGCCCGCGATGTTATTGATCGTTTTCGGCAGCACCGGCCGCGCCGTTGGCCGGTAATTGTAATTGCGAGCCTTCAGGTGCTGGTTATCGTGGAACCAGAAAGCCACGCCGTGCAGATCGTTCGTGCCCGATTTGGTGACGACCGTTACCGCGGCTCCGCCCGCCATGCCCTGCTCAGCGTCGAATGACGACGTGCTGATAGCGACCGTTTCGATCGATTCCGACGGCGGCACATAAGCCGTGTGATGGGGCAGCCAGATGAAGATGTTCGTAGCGCCGTCCACCCGCGTGTTGTTGTTGTTCGGATTGGCTCCATTCACATTCGTCCGGAGCGCGCGGCCGGGGGCGCTCATGTATGTGTTTTGAAATTCACCGGGAGTAGCGCCCGGCACGAGGTTGATGAGACTCTGGTAATTGCGAAAATTCGGGAGAGGGAGGCTGGTGATAGCCGAGGTCGCGATTTCGGAACGCGTCTCCGACTTGTCCGTTTGCAGCGCGAGCGCCTCCGCTGTGATGGTTATCTGCTCGGCGACCTGGCCGACCTCGAGCCGGACATCCACCCGGGTAACGGTGTTTGCGCTCACCTCTATTCCGGTGCGCGTAAGCGTGCGGAAGCCCTGGGCCGTGAACTTCAGCGAATAACTCCCCGGGAGAACGCTCAGAATCGAATAACGGCCCTGCTGATCCGGTTGCACCTCTCGCGTGAGGCCGGTGTCGGAACTGGTGAGCGTAATGGTTGTCCGCGGTATTGTGGCGCCGCTCGGATCCTCAACCGCCCCGACAATCGAACCGTACAAGACCTGAGCGCTCAAAGGCGCACAGCATGGGGCCAGCGCCAGCAGACTGGCGGCGAAACGAACAAGGACAGAATTGTGGCGCATTCGATAGCCTCCCCTGATTCGGCTTTCTGATCGTGCGGACACTATATCAGAGAGCCGACACGGTTCGTCGCCCGGGACGCCGCGCTAACTGAGTTCGACGACGTAGACCTGAGTGATCCCCGTACGGTCGCTCGCGAACGCGATCTTGTCCTCTTCCCGGGACCACGAGGGATGCGGGTGCGTCCACTGGGGGCCGTAGACCGTGTCGCTGGCTGCTTCCATCCAGCTCAGCGTGCCGCCAGCCTGCGCTTCGCTCCGCGCCGCCGCGAAATCTTCCGCCAGGGCGTATCGCGACTTCCGCCATTGCGAGCCGCCGTTGCTCGCCTGCGAGAGACACACCTGGCGGCGGGCGCCTGTAGCGACGTCGATGATCTGGAGCCCGTTGTCCGGATGGTTGGTATCGCAGAGTACCCGTTCGCCCGCCGCGTCCGGCGCTATGTGCCAGGCGTTGTACTCGGTTATCGTCGTGATCCGGCGCGTCGTCCAGTCGAGCCGCCGCAGCGCTCGGGGCCACACCGTGAACACGACGTCGCCAGTACGGCCGAGGAAGGTTTCATGCACGACGAATTCGTCGTTGCCGTGCTCGTATAAACATTCGACGTGCGTGCCGTCGCGGCGCACACGGTGCATGCGCGGCGCGGGATCGCCGGCGAATTCGATCCACTCGGGTTCGAGCGGGTGGAACTGCGGATGAATCACCGTACGCGGGAAACGAATCAGGCGCCAGTCACGGCCGCTCGTGCGGCCCGCAACCAGCCCAGGCTGATTGCCCTGTTTGATGGCGGCGACCGCCCAGTCGCCATCGGCTGAGAGCGAGCACTCGCCGAGCTGAGCGCCCGCGAATTCCGCGACCAGCCGCTCATCCAGCGAGTCACGGTCGATTGCCCACATACTGCCGCCGCGCACGAAGAAGATCTCACGGCCGTTCCGATCGAGCGCCGGCGAAAAGGCATGGATCGCAGGACCGTCAGTGAGTTGGCGGATGCGGCCGTCCTGCAACTCGGCCTCAAACAGCTGGGCCGAACCGGTGCGGTACGACGTGAAGAACATCGTCCTGCCACCGGGCAGAAATGAGCTTTGCAGGAAATAGCTCGGATGGCTGATCGCAGACGCGTTCGTGATCTGCCAAACGCGCGCCCCGGTTACCGAATCGATATACGAACTGCTCTCGCTCGCCGAGAGGTCGCCTTTCATCGGCCGAGATAGCGGTCGCGGCCGCGCACGAGGGCCTCTATCTTGCGGTCCGCGATCGACCGCTTCAGCATCCAGAAGCCGCAGTCGGGGTGGACCCAGCCGATACGGCCGCCGCCGAGAATTTTCTCCGCGCAATCGATGCGCCGGGCGATCTCGTCGGGCGTCTCGATGTGGTTGACCTTGATATCGACTACGCCGAGGCCGAGGCGAATGCGGGGGTCCACTTCGTCGAGCGCGCGCAGGTCTTCGGGCGGACGATGCGCCACTTCCAGCACGAGGTGATCGACCTCGAGCGCATTCAGGAAGTCGATGAGCGCCCTCCAGTGACCGCGCTGGATCGTCTGGCCGCCATAGTTGCCGAAGCAGAGATGAACGGCACGTTGCGTCTCCACTCGGCGCAGCACCGTGTTGATCGCGCGCGCGGCGAGCGGGCCGTCGGACGGATTGCCCGGGATGTTCGCCTCGTCAATCTGCACGCACGCGCACGGCAGCCCCGCGACCTGCGTGGCCAGCACTTCCGCGAGGGCCATTGTCAGCGCCTCGAAGCTGCCGTACTGATTGTCAAGCAGCGTGCGCGCAAGCATATACGGGCTGGTGACGGTGAACTTGAACCGGCCGCCGGCCACGCTCGCCGCCGCTTCGCAGTCGCCGCGGAGGTTGAGGCCGCCTTCGCCGAGCGGGCCATCCACCACACCCGCTGGTTTGCGGCGGAACGCCATCGCCGTGTTTCGAGAGAACGCGTCCTGATCCGAGCGCCCGAGCTTCGTGCGGATCCCCTGCATCGGCGTGATGAAGTACTCGATCATGCCGTTGGTGTCGGGGTGGTTGACATCGAAGCGGTACAACTCGCCGTCCGTCGGCAGATCGATGCCGGCCTGGCGCTGGATATCGAACACAACACGCGTCGCATCAAGGCGTGCCTGTTCGCTGGGCAGGGCAGCCAGCCAGTCGGGAATCGGGTACGAGCCGACGGTCGTCGTCAGGATGGGCAGATCGGGCATCGTCAGACTTTGTCGGGCACTACATACGGCGCGCGATACTGCCGCGTGAGAAGCGCGTTCGCTTCGGCGTCGTCGTGAAAGCGCCGTTCGGTGGAATCCCAGGCGAGCTTGCGGCCAGTGCGATAGCTGATGTTCGCGAGATGGCACAGCGACGCGGAGGTGACGCCGATCTCGACATCCGCCGTGGCGAGTTTCGGATTCCCCGCGCGAACGGCATCGATGAAGTTCGTCATGTGCGGGTTCGTGTCCTAGGTCTTCTTCTCGGCGAACTTCTCTTCCATGACCTTCTCGCCCTTGTCTCCTTTGAAGACGCGGAAGCCGGCCATGTCCACCGACAGCAAACCATTGCTGCCGTAGAACACGTTGCCGATCACGTTCCCGCTCCCGTCGCGGACGATGCCGCTGTCCTCGCCCGTGGGCAGGCCGCGTACCTCGAACACGATCTGTTTCGCGCCGTAATCGAAGGTCGCGAGCTGAGTGTTGGGTGTTTCCTGGTCGTCGTCGTAGACGAACTTGCCCCCGGTGGACACGACGCTCTTCGGAACTCCGACACCCAGGCCCCACCGCGCAATATCCATCTCATGCACTCCCTGGTTGGCGATATCGCCATTGCCGGTGTCCCAGAACCAGTGCCAGTTATACGCGAAGCGGTTCTCGTTAAACGGGCGCATGGGCGCGGGGCCGAGGAACATGTCCCAGTTGAGACCCGGAGGCACGGGGCCGTCCGGCTTGTGTCCGATCGACCGGCGGCGCTTGTAGCAAATGCCCTTCGCAAGGTAGACCTCGCCGATGACGCCTTCCTGAAGCAGCTGAATGGCGCGAATCTTGTGTTTTGTGGTGCGGCTCTGCGATCCTACCTGCACCACACGGTTATATCTGCGCGCCGCCTCGATCATCTTGCCGCCCTCCCAGACGTTGTGGCATGCGGGCTTTTCGACGTAGACGTGCTTGCCCGCCTGGCATGCCCAGATGGTGCCGAGCGCGTGCCAGTGATTCGGCGTGGGCATTGACACGGCGTCGATCGACTTGTCCGCGAGCGACTCGCGCATGTCGGAGTAGCCTGTCGGGGTGTAATCGCGACTTTTTCGAACCATTGCCTGCGCGCGCTCGAGCGCGGCCTGATTGACATCGCACAGCGCGGCGATTCGGCAGTTCGCGACCTCGAGGTACTCGCGCACGTGATCGCGGCCGCGGCCGCCGAGGCCGATAATCGCTACATTTACGCGATCGTTCGCGCCCAGGATGGGTGCGGCGGCTGTCGCGATCGCCGCGGAGCCGGCTGCTCGCAGGAAGGCACGTCGATTCGGATGCATTGGATATTCCCGTGAGAGGAGTTTCTATGAAAGCATACCGGAAACGCGCTGCAAGACGCTCAGGATGCTGTACACCGCGAGGAAAAGGCTGAGGCTGCCGCGGGCTCTGAACCGCACCGCCTCGGGGAGATTTATGAGAAGATGCAGCGTATCCAGGCCGAAGTCGGCCGGCTTTATGAGTGGTGGGCTGAATTAGAAACGAAACAAACTGAAATCGCAATCACAGTGAAAAGCACAAACGGGAGCCGCGGATGATTCTCCTGATCGGAGCCACCGGCACGACCGGAAACGAAACTGCGCGCCTCATCGCGGGCCGTGGTATCGACATACGCGCGCTTGTCCGCAATCCTGACAAAGCTGCGGCTCTTCGCGGTTACGGCATCGAGGCGGTGGAGGGCGATGCCGCGGATCCGGCGGCGCTGGATCGAGCGCTGCGCGGAATCGAGACTCTGTTCATCGCTACTTCGGCCGAGCCGCGCCTGCCCGACCTGCACCGTGGCATCGTTGAGCGGGCGAAGCATGCAGGCGTGCGGCGCATCGTCAAAATATCGGCCGCCGGCGCGCGTCCGGACGCCAGGTTCCGCTTCGCCGCCGTTCACGGAAAAAGTGACGAGTCCATCCGCGGTTCAGGCATCGCGTGGACGATTCTCCGGCCCGGATTCTTCATGCAAAACCTGCTTGCGTGGGCGTCCGTCATCGCGCAGCAGCATGCGTTGGTCCAGCCGACCGGCACCGGCCGAACGGCGTACATCGATGCACGCGATATTGCCGCCGTCGCCGCGCAGGTTCTGCTCAACCCCGGACACGACGCGAAGACGTACGACCTCACCGGCCCCGAGGCGCTCAGCGGCGAAGAGGTGGCGGGCGTGTTCTCACGAGTTCTCGGCGAGCGGATTACGTTCGTGAGTCCGGAACCTGCCAAGTTCCGCGCGACATTATCGCAGTTCGGCATCCCCGACTGGCTCGCGGAAGGCTTACTCGAAGGGTATGAGGCGATCTCCAAAGGCCAGGCGGCGCGTGTGACCGGCGCGATCCGCGAACTGACGGGGCGTGAACCTGGAAGCCTGGAGCAATTCGTGCGCGATCACCGCGCCGCATTCAAACAATAGGCAGACGTCCGTCTATCTGCAGGCCCGCACTGCCTGATCGGCGGCCGTCGCCGCCTCCATCAGCATGTTCATGAACTCCTGCGATTGGCCCATGAGCAACCCGCTCTCGACGATCAGCCGCGCGTGTGCCTGGGCAGCATTCTGCAAGCCATGTGAGCGCAGAAGAGCCACGAACGGCAACTGTTGCATGAAGCGAAATGCAATCGGGAAGATCAGCTGCGCCTGCGCTGCGTTCTGAGAAAGCGCGTTCACGCCCGGGATTGAGGCCGCGAACACCGCCCCGCCACCGAACGGGTTCGCCGGAGCGGCGCTCCCGGTGCCACCGGTTCCGCCGGTACTGCCGGTTCCCCCGGTTCCCGTGCCACCACCGCCGGTTCCATCACCGCCAGTGCCGCCGCCTGCGCCACCAGTCCCGGCACCCGAGCCACCTGCGCCACCGCCAGGTACCCCGCGCGCAGCCGCCGTTCCTCCTGCGATGCGAGCGAGTGCCATCTGAATCGCCGTGTAATGCATCGCCTCTACCGGCGACAACGACGCTGCGACTGACACCGCATCCGGGCTCGTCAGTTTCGGAGCGAACGACGCATACAGCGTCGCTTCGGCGAGCTCCATCTGCGCGAGCAGCATCAGCACGTTAAACGCAGTCGACTGTGCACTGGTCGCCTCCGTCGATGCTCCCGGCGCGCCGGGTGCGAGGCCGGATTGACCCACTGCCGCCGCGGTCGGGATCGCCGACACGGGTGTCTGGGACTGCAAAAACGGGCTGAACGCCGCTCCAAACTCGGTGCTGGATGAGCTGCGAATCTGATTGAAGAAGGTCGCGTTCAGACGTAGCTGTGTCAGATTCGTCAGACGTCCTGTCGTCCCGGCGCCGAAGATACCGATCGGCCCGCCGCCGACCCGGCCACTCGAGAGCACGACATAGTTATCGCCTGGCGCGTCCGGCAGGCCGGTGGCCGGGTTCGTGACTCCGCTGGCGCTGCCGCCCCCGGTTCCGGCGCTGCCGGTGGTGCCGCCCGTGCCAGTTGTTCCGCCCCCCGTCGTGCCCCCTGTCCCGCCCGTGCCGGCGGCTCCGCCCGTACCTGAGACAGTGCCCGGCGCTCCCGCGGCCGTAAAGCTCGCGAGCGGTCCGCCGAAGTTTGGCAGGATCGCGAACGACCGCACGTCAATGCCTGCCGCTCCCGTAACCGGCAGATACGCCGCCATGAACTGCGCATGGCTCTGCTCGTCCGCCGCAATCTGCAACAGAACATTCTGCAGGAGCGGATCGAGGCTCTGCAAGACGCTGCCGAGGCCAGGATTGAAACGAACCTGACCGGCAAGCTGCGATGTGAGGTCCGCGGCCAGCATCTCGTTCAGAGCGATGAAGCGGAGAATTGCGTGATCTCCGGCGGCTGTCCCGCCGCTTCCGGTCGTCTGGGCCTCCACAGCCAGACCGGCAGCTCCTCCGAGCAGCCCGGCACGCAGGAAGATACGCCTGCTTTTCCCGACGTTTTCCATAGTGAGGAAAGCTCCTTCCGGCAATAGACCGAAGCGATAAGCTTCCCGCCACAATGAAACCGTTTAGGTGCAGCCCGTTTTTATCACGGTGACCTTCAGCCTTCGCTCCAGGCGCGGAATGCCGGCTCGTTAGTGATGATCACGCGCCGGCCCTCGAGAGCAACATAGCCGGCCTGTTGCAGGCGCGAGAAAGCCCGCGACACCACCTCCCGTACGCTGCCGATCCGCGTCGCGATTTGCTGATGCGTGAGGGTAAGTTCGAGCTCAACGCGCGCGCCTTTCCGTGTCCCGTGCTGTCTCGCCTGATCGAGGAGCAGGCGCGCGAGGCGCCGGTCAACATCGTGCAGCGACAGCGTCTCGACCAGCGCCGCGCAGGTCCGCAGCCGCCGCGCGAGCGTCTTCAGCGCCGCCAGTGAAATCTGCGGATGGGAAAGACAGAGCCGCTGTACGCTTGTCCGATCGATGAAGAGAAGCGTCGTTTCTTCTTCTCCCGCGACATTGGACGGGTATGTGCCTTCGTCGAAGACCGGCAGATCGCCGATCACGGCTCCCGCCTGCTCGACATGGATCACCTGCTCGCGCCCGTCGGGGCCGACCCGATACGCGCGTACGGCGCCCTGCACGATTACATACAGGCCACGCGCGGCATCGCCGGCGATGAACAGCGTCTCATTACGATCGAGCTTCTGTTCTACAGCGCGCGCGGCGAGTGCCTTCAGCTCCGCCTCGCCGAGCTCTCCGAACAGTGCGGTTGTTCGCAACGCCGCCACCTTATCGATCGGCATCGAGCGAAGTATCGCACGCACGCGAAACGGCCGCGTGTGAGCCCGCGGCCGTTCGTTATTCGATTCCGGATGGACGACTTCAGTCACAGGCAGCCAAATGCTGCGGCTGCGACACTGGAAACGTGAGCCCGACCTACACACTGGTGGCCGACCTGCTGAACGAGATCCGCATACCCGAAAAGGGCATCCTCAGCCACACGCTGTATAACGACGATGCCATCAGGATTGTGCTTTTCGGCTTCGCGGCGGGTCAGGAACTTACGGCCCACACCGCCCCGATGCCTGCGACGATTCAGTTCCTGGAGGGCGAGGCCGAGGTCACGCTGGGCCCCGACAAGCGTGAGGTGGCAGCGGGTGCGCTGATCCAGATGCAGCCGCAGTTGACGCACGGGATCATGGCGAAGACGCCGGTACTAATGCTGCTCTACCTGCACAAGGCGGCTCGTCAGGCCTGACCACGTGATCGCGAACCACAGCAGCGATGCGATCGCGAACGCCGCAATGGCGCCCGTCTGCTCGAAGCCGAACCACTGGCCGGTGATCGTGACCGCACCGGCGACCGCTGCGAGCCGCGCCGCCTCCAGGGGGAAAAACTCCGACCGGCCCTCGATCACCGCGCTCACGGTGAACAGCGTAATCAGGATGAACCCGAAATACAGCACGTTCGCGGTGAGCGTCTGCTCCGAAAAGACCGACAGGAAGTGCTGGTTCGCCATGATCGCGGCTGCGAACTGCACGAGCGCGTAGATCGCCGCGCCCGCAAAACGCCGGGAACTGAACCGCGATTGTACGGGAGCGGCCGGCGAGGAACGTACGTCCGCCGGCAGCCATCCGGGGGCCGCGAACCACACGCGGAATTTGTCTAACCACGACCGCGTCCGCCACGACACTATCGCGAGTCTCCAGTAAAAATGCAGATTCGCCCATACCGGGTTCCACGCACTTACCGGCTCGCTGATCCCGTACTCGCACGGGGGATCGTCGCGCTCCTCCTCGAATGTGCCGACCAGGCGATCCCATATGAGAAATATGCCGACGTAATTCTTGTTCACGTACTCGAGGTTGCGTGCATGGTGCACGCGATGATTCGAAGGCGTCTGCACCCAGCGATCGAGAAACCCCAGCCTCCCGATGTGACGCGTATGCGGCCAGAACTGGTAGAACAACTGCGCCACGCCGACGGCCAGATACACGCTTATGGGCACGCCGCAGAACGCCAGCGGCAGATAGAACATCCACCCGCTCAGAAAAGCGGTAGCGGGCTGCCGCAGTGCCGTTGTCAGGTTGAACTCTTCACTCTGATGGTGGACAACGTGCGCGCCCCAGAGGAAAGCGACCGTGTGACTGAGCCGGTGCCACCAGTAATAGCAGAGATCGTAGAGCAGAAACGCGAACACCCAGGTGACCCAGTGGGTCACGGGCAGCGTCATCGGAGCCCATTGCTTCACGACGAAGTCGTACGCAATCAGACCGGTGAACCCAAACGTCACCCGCGCTCCGATAAAAGCGGTCCCGCAGCCAACGCTCGTAAGCGCATCGGCGAGGTTGCAGTAGTGCGTGCCGCGCGCTCGGTTAATGATGGCCTCGAGCGCCACGAAGAGCAGAAAAACCGGCGCCGCAAAAGCGACAGCTCTGCCGTAGGTGAGGTCCATAGACGCTGGCCGGACACTCATGGTAGCTCAATGACGCACAATGAAACGAAGGCGCTGCATGGCATCCCTGCAAATACCGCCTCCGCGCGTGGCGGAGAACGTTCTCGCTCTGGTGGGGAACACGCCCGTTCTCGAACTGACCAGCTTCGACACCGGTCCCTGCCAGCTGTTCGTAAAGCTCGAGAATCAGAACCCCGGCGGTTCCATCAAGGACCGAATGGCCGTCTCGATGGTCGAGGCCGCGGAGCGTTCGCGAGAGCTCCGGCCCGGGGGCGTCATCGTCGAAGCCACGGCAGGCAACACCGGAATCGGACTCGCCCTCGTCGCGGCCGCGAAGAAGTATCCGCTCATCGTGGTTATCCCCGACAAGATGTCCATCGAAAAGATCCAGCACCTGCGCGCGATGGGCGCCGACGTTCGCATCACTCGGTCGGATGTGGGGAAAGGTCACCCCGAAAACTACATGGACCTGGCGCGCCGCATCGCCGGAACCACACCGGGATCGTGGTTCGTCGACCAGTTCTCCAACCCTGCCAATCCGCTGGCGCACGAACAGACCACCGGGCCGGAGATCTGGGCGCAGTTGCAGGGCCGAGTGGATGCAATCGTGTGCGGAGTAGGTTCCGGTGGCACGCTGACCGGACTGAGCCGTTACTTCGCGCGGGTCAGCCCCGCCACCGAATTCGTGCTCGCCGATCCCGAAGGCTCGTCGCTCGCCGCTTACGTCGAGACAGGCGAGCTCGGCCCCTGCGGGTCGTACGCGGTCGAAGGCATCGGCCAGGGCGCAATTCCAGCGGTAGCCGATCTGTCGCGCGTCAGCCGTGCATACACGATCAGCGATGCGCGCAGCTTCGAAGTCGGCCGCGCGCTCCTGCGCGAGGCGGGCATTCTCGCCGGTTCCTCCAGCGGAACCCTCGTGGCTGCCGCGCTCGAATACTGCCGCGAACAGCAGACCGCGAAGCGCGTCCTTACGTTTATCTGCGACACAGGGAATAAATATCTGTCGAAGATGTACAACGATTTCTGGATGCTCGACCAGGGCTACATCCGGCGGCCTGCGACAGGCGATCTGCGCGACCTCATCATGCGCCGATACAGCGAGGGCGCTGTCATCACCGTCGGGCCCGACGACACCCTCCTGACGGCTTACCAGCGTATGCGAGTGGCGGACATATCACAGGTTCCCGTGATTGAGAACGGCAGACCGGCCGGCATCCTCGATGAATCCGACGTTCTCCTTGCCGTACACACGAACGAGCAGCGATTTCGCGATCCTGTCCGCACCGTGATGACCACGCGCCTGCAAACATTGCCGCCGAGCGCGGGACTCGAGTCCCTCTATGAGGTGCTCGACCGCGGACTCGTGGCTCTCGTCATGGACGGTGACGAATTTATCGGGCTCATCACACGGGTCGATCTCCTCAATTACATGCGCCGGCGCCTTCGCTGACATGGAACATAAATTCGGCACAAAAGCCATACACGCGGGCCAGCAGCCCGATCCGGCTACCGGCGCCATCATGACGCCGATTTACGCGACCAGCACGTATGTGCAGGAAAGCCCGGGCGTCCACAGAGGTTTCGAGTACTCGCGCACCCAGAATCCGACGCGGTTCGCATACGAACGATGCATCGCAGGCCTCGAAGGCGGCACGCGCGCATTTGCGTTCGCCTCCGGTCTGGCCGCGACAGCGACGATTCTGGACACGCTCGATTCCGGCGACCACGTTATTGCCGGCGATGACATGTACGGCGGCACGTTCCGTTTGTTCGACCGCGTGCGCAGCCGCTCCGCCGGGCTCTCATTCACTTATGTGGACATGAGCGATCCGGCGACGATCCGATCCGCCGTCACGCCGCGCACACGCATGATCTGGATTGAGACGCCTTCCAACCCGATGCTGAAGCTCATCGACCTGGCGCGGGTCGCCGAGATTGGTCGTGACATCCGGGCCGTCACCGTTGCGGACAACACCTTCGCGACTCCATGGGTGCAGCGGCCGTTCGAATTCGGCTTCGATCTTGTTATGCATTCCGCAACGAAATATCTCAACGGTCATTCCGACGTGATCGGAGGCGTCCTGGTTGTTGGCGATAACGCTGCGCTCGGCGAACAGCTGGCGTTTCTTCAGAACGCCACCGGCGCCGTGCCCTCGCCCTTCGATTCCTTTCTCGTGCTGCGCGGCCTGAAGACGCTGCATCTCCGCATGCGAGCCCATTGCGAGAATGCGCTCCGGATCGCCGAGTGGCTGGAGGCGCACCCCACGGTCGAAACAGTGATCTATCCCGGCTTGCGCTCGCATCCGCAGCACGAGCTCGCGAAACGCCAGATGAACGGTTTCGGCGGCATGATCACCTTTCGCATCAAAGGCGGCCTGGTCGAAACCACGCGATTTCTGGAACGCTGCCGGATCTTCGCCCTGGCCGAAAGCCTCGGCGGCGTGGAGAGCCTGATCGAGCACCCCGCGATCATGACCCACGCCTCGTTGCCCGCTGAGCAGCGAGCAAGAATCGGCATTACCGATAACCTGGTCCGTCTGTCCGTCGGAATAGAAGATCTGGACGACCTGATCGCCGACTTACACGACGCGCTCACATGAGTTGCTGTCTCAAACGGCCAGATACCTCTCGCGCAGAACCGTGACGTGATGCGCAACGTGCCCGGCGATGATATAAGCCAGCGCCCGCACGGTGAAGCGGTTATCGCTGGCGATCCCACTCCGCTCCCAGGCGCGTGCCGGCATGTTGGCGAAAAGTGAAATCGTCGACAACCGCACCCGCCGAAACTCCTCCACGTGCGCAGCCCAGGCGACGCGATCCGCGTCGGCGGCGGCTGCCGCGATGTTCTGATCGTAGCTGGGCAGCGGCGAATCAAACCCGCGGGCGAACCAGAGCGCCCGGAACGCAAACGCCCGTTCGGTATCCGTGACATGGTTCAGCACCTGTCGGATACTCCACTTGTCCGGCGCGTAGCGATACACCGACCGTTCCTCGGAAATGCTTGAAAGAAGTGGCATGCACTCGTCCAGCTGCTTTTCGATAGTCGCGGCCGCGTCTTCTCCGATGACCTGATTGATGTAAGTGAAATAGTAAGGTGCTGCCTCGCTTTGAGCCGGCCGTCCGATCATAATCAAAACTTAAACCTTAACCCAATCTCGATCCTGCGCATATCGAGCACGCTCGTCACGTTCATGTGCCCGACGCCGTTCCGATACTGGTTGTACTTCTCCGCCTCGGTGGAGTTGGGCACGCGGCTCACGAGGTTCGCTGTCTGCTGCTCGGGACTATTGAACAGATAGTATCCATTCGCGACCGCCGCGCCCCGCATCTTGAAGGTATGTGAAGTGTTCAGGTCCTGCCGCCGGACCTGATTGAACGGATTGAAGAAGCTGGCGCGCAACTCCAGGCCTTTGCCTTCCCGGATCGAGAACATCTTGCTGACATTGATGTCATTCGAGAACGTGCCTGGCGACCAAAGATAATTTCGCGATCCCATTCCCACATCTGGTATCTGCGGCATGCCGAATGGGGTTACATCGTATGTCCTGTCAATTGCAGCGATGCCGTTGTTGGGATTTGCGAGCGGCTGGATCCTCGGTCCGATATCAGGGCTGCCCGTGAAAATGCTGTTGATATTTGCCACGCCCTGCGTATTGTTCGCGTACTGCAGCCCGAAACTCGGCGTAAGCGGGCGCCCCGAGTAGAAGTTCATGAGGTGCGCGATGCCCCAGCCATCGAGGATCTGGCGGCCGACAATATTGCCCATGCGCAGCCATGACGAGAGCCGCGGGAGCTCATAGGTGTAATTGATTCCGACCACATGCACCCTGTCTTCATTAGCAATGAAGCCTGTGTAATCCTTCCACCGGTAGTAAAAGGGCCCCACGTTCTCAGTACCGGTGAGCAGTTTGCCCCATGTATGCACGAGTTGAAATGTGAGCCCGCGGCTGTATCTCTTGTTGATGCTCCATTGCAGCGAGTTATATCGTGCGTTCCCGACGTTCGTAATCAGGTTGAGAGCGTTGAAGCCGCGGAAAGGCCGCATCAGGTTGCTGTCGACAGCCTGCGTTCCGGGAAGCGGTCCGGGATTCGAAGCTGACACGGGACCGGCGAAGTTGTTGCCGGCCAGCCGCGGATCGATGAACTCCGGTTTCCATGCCGTCCCAGGCAGGACCTGATTGATGTTGAACTGCATCGTCTGGTGCCGCTGGATGTTTCCGATCCACGCCACGTCGAGCACGGCTCCGAACGGAAGTTCCCGCTGCACCGAGAGGCTGAAGTCGTAAACGGTCGGCACTGCGTTGCTCGATTCATCGATCGCACCGAAACTCAGAGGCGATACTCGTCTTACAGTCGTCCCGGTGAGCGTGCTCAGGCTGGTCTGGCGATAGTCGACCTGATCCGCCAGCCCGTTCTGGAAAGTTCCGGTCGCCTGGCCGATCGTCGGGCGATTGTACGACCAGCCAAACCCGCCGCGCAGCACCGTACGGTTCAGAAACTGCCAGGCAAAACCGCCGCGCGGCGCGAGCAGCACCGCGTTCGGATTGCGTATTCCCGCTTCACCGATCGCGCTGCTCCCCAGTGGCACGACACCGTTCATCGGATCGCCCGATCCCGGCACAAGCGAGAAGAGCAGCGCGCTGAACACGTTCGTCGGCAGCGGCTCATTCGGCTTCGCCGGGTCGATCAGCCGGCGCGTGTTCGTCGGATCGGGGACGTAATAGCGCGGCGCCCGAGCCGGATTCCACAAGCCGGGCACGAACACCGCGTCCATCGTGATGCTGCGGTCCGTGTTGCGTTCGCTCGGGATATGATACAGGCGCAGACCGTAGTCAAGTGTCAGCCGAGGCGTAATCTTCCATGTATCCTGCACGAAAAGGTGCAGATCCTGGTATTTCGAAAGTTTGTGCGACGGGCTCGAGACCTGCCGGAACTGCGATACCGCTCCGGTGATCAGGTTGGCCGGCGCATATCCCAGGTCGAAGTTACTCGACGTGTTTACGCCGAAGTTGAAGCTGCCCTTCTCGATGGCCTGGTTGATCTCGTCTTTTTTGTTGAGGATGTACTGGCCGCCCCATTTGAACACATGGGTGCCCCGCGTCCACGTCCATGTGGATGCGAGCTGATACTCCGGAGCCTTGGCGTACCACGGAAAGCGGTTGAACTGAAAATCCTGATATCCGGTGCCCGAGATCTCCGGAAGGATATCGGTCGCCACCGGAAACGCCAGCGGTATGTCCTTCAACCCCGCTGCCGCCCGGCTGATCTTCGCCGCATCTTTGGAGACCTCGAGCGGCGCGTTCACGAAATCCTTCTGCCAGTTAAAAAGCGTCTCCGCCACCAGAGTGCTCGAAAACGTCTTGGTAACGTTGCCCGTGAGCGCCTTGTCGGGCCTGTCCCAGCCTGTGACGACGAAGGGCAGATTGCTTCCTGCAGCCCACGTCACCAGGTCGCGATAGTACTGGAAATCGTAGTTGAAACGCAGATACGCGCGTGTGCTGTCGTTGATGTTCCAGTCGACCTTCGCGACGCCGAGGTGCCGCTTGTCCTCCTTCGCGTATTGATTTAAATAGTTGTTATTCGTCTCGTTCTTCAGGTTCGGCAGCGGGTAGAGGTTCATGATCGCCTGCCCGATCGGGCTGATCAGGCTGGGAGGGATCACGTTGCCCGGCAGTAGCTGTGGGTTGCCCGAAGCCTGTGTGCCGGGCAGGTAAATTGTCGGCCGGGTTCCATCCGCGTTGATCGTCTGCGAGAAGTCGCCTTTCCGTTCGAGCTCGGTGGGCACGCGGATCTGCTGGGTGATGGTCGGCGTGTCCTGTTTGAGGTTCTCGTAATTGGCAAAGAAGAATAGTTTGTCTTTCCGGATCGGGCCGCCGAGATTACCGCCGAAGTAGTTGTACCGATACCGTGGTTTCGGACGTCCGAAAAAGGCGTCCGCCCAGGGCCGGGCGTTCAGCGCTTCATTGCGGATGTAATCCCAGGCCGTCCCATGGAAGCTGTTTGTGCCTGACTTCGTGACGATGTTGACGATCGTGCCCGCCCGGATTCCGTACTCGGCCTGGAAATTGTTTGTCAGTACGGATACCTCCTGAATCGCTTCGAGGCTGGGAGTTACGGTCGTCTTGGTGTCGCTGCCGTGGTCGACATTGCTGCCGCCGTCCAGGTTGACCTGGGTCTGGTTCGATGCCTTGCCATTGATTCGAAAGTCGCCGTAGCCGTCGTAACCCGCCTCGCGTCCGTTCATCGCGTTTGTGTTGCGCGGCGTCGAGCCCGGTATGATTTTCAACAGCGTGGACCAGTTCCGGCCCTGGAGCGGCATATCGGTGACCTGCTTCGACTGAATCGTCTCCGAGCGCACGGCGTTTTCTGTGACCATCATCTGCTGCTCCGCCGTGACGTTTACGATGGTAGACGGGCCCGATCCGATTTCGAGCGCAATCCGCCCCAGCGTCATCGTCTGAAACGCATTCAGCACCAGGTTCGGCAGCTCTTTCTCGCGGAAACCCGGTGCGGTGATGGTCAGCTTGTACGTACTCGCAACGAGTGAGGGCATGTTGAATATGCCCGCCTCGTTGGTCACCGTCACGCGTTCGGAATTGGTCGAAAGCTGCACAACCTTCACGGTTGCGTTAGGCACGACGGCGTCCGTGGAATCGACCACGGTGCCCGATATCGAGCCCAGACCCGCCTGGCCGAAAGCCCCACCAGTCAGAAACACCACACAAAAAGCCGCCAGAGCGAGAGCACGCATGGCGAGACCTCCTCAACGATGGAGCTACCTATATCACAAATC
>DASSSG010000234.1:0-3517 GCA_035708545.1 Bryobacteraceae bacterium
GGTGGTGCTGAACAAGCTGCGTCAGGCGCAGGACCTCGGTCACCAGGTGATCTTCCTGATCGGGGACTTCACGTCGATGATCGGCGACCCGTCGGGCCGCAACGCCACGCGGCCGCCGCTGACGCGGGACGAGATCGAGGCCAACGCGAAGACCTATCACGCGCAGGCGTCGAAGGTACTCGACGCCTCGCGCACCGAGATCCGCTACAACTCCGAATGGTGCGAGAAGCTCGGCGCCGCCGGAATGATCCGGCTCGCGTCGCACTACACGGTCGCCCGCATGCTCGAGCGCGACGACTTCGCGAAGCGCTTCGAGGGCAACCAGCCGATCGCCGTGCACGAGTTCCTGTACCCGCTGATGCAGGGCTACGACTCGGTGGCCCTGAGGAGCGACCTCGAGCTCGGCGGCACCGACCAGAAGTTCAACCTGCTGGTCGGCCGCGAGCTCCAGCGCGATTACGGGCAGCCTTCGCAGATCGTTGCCATGACGCCGCTGCTCGAGGGCACCGACGGCATAGAGAAGATGTCGAAGTCGAAGGGCAACTACGTCGGCATTACCGAGCCGCCGGCCGAGATGTTCCGCAAGATCATGAACATGAGCGACAGCCTGATCTGGCGGTATTATGAGCTGCTCACGAATTTTTCGCTCGACGAAATCGAGCAGGTGAAGCGCGGCACGGACCCGCTCACTGCCAAGCGCGATCTGGCGCGCCGCATCGTTTCCGAATTCCATTCGCCCGAAGCCGCCGAGACAGTCGCGTCCGCCTGGGGCGGCCTTCCCGCCGTCGATACTCTCGACCACTTCTCCGCCTCGGACTCGCGCCTCAACCGCGTTCTCACGCAGGCGAAGTTCGCACCGTCTGTTACGGAAGCGGACAAGCTGATCAAATCGAACTCCGTCACGGTGTTTCGCGTACCTTCCGGGGAGGAGGTTGCGGTCGGCGGACCCGCGCACAAGCTGGACACCGGCGGCTACATCGTCCGCGTCGGCAGGAAGTACCGCCACGTTACGATCTGAAAAACGCCCACATGCTTCGGCTCAGCGACAACGTGACTGAGAGTGTCGCCGCGCTTCGTGCGCACAAGCTGCGGACTGTGCTGACCCTCATCGGCTTGATGATGGGCGTCGCGACGTTGATCGCCGTTATGACGATCGTTCAGGGCGCGAACGTATACGTCGAGCAGAAGATCGCGAACCTCGGAACCAACGTTTTCCAGATTGCGCGGACCCCGTTTGCAGCCACCGATTTCGATCTCGTCCTGAAGGCGCTTCGTTACAAGCACATTCGGAAAGAGGACGTGACGGACCTCGCGGAACGTTGCCGCAACTGCCAGCTCGTCGGGGCCTCGGCCAGCGCCACGGCCGCCGTCCGCCGCGGTGAAACCGAGCTGCAGGATGTCAACCTGATCGGTCACACGGCAACGATGGCCGACATTGACACGAGGACGGTCAGCAGCGGGCGGTACTTTACCGAGGTCGAAGATGAGCGCTCTGCGTTCGTGTGTCTGATCGGCAGTACCGTGCTCGAGCATTTTTTCCCGTCGAGTGATCCGGTCGGGCAGCTGATGCGTATCGGGAATAACGAGTTCACTATCATCGGCGCTTTTGAGAAGGCAGGGTCAGTTCTCGGGCAGGACGCAGACAACTTCGTAATCGTGCCGCTGAACACGTATCTGAAAATTCGGAATGCGCGCTTCAGCCTCACGATCAACGTGAAAGCGACCCAGCAGGCAGGTGCGTTCGAGCGGGCTATGGACGAGGTGCGACTCATCATGCGTGCGCGCCGGCACATCGGACCGGCACAGGAAGAGGATTTCTTTGTCGGCACCAGGGACAGCTATATTTCGCTCTGGCAGCGGATCAGCGGCGCGTTTTTCGCGGTGTTTCTCCTGGTCAGCTCCATATCTGCGGTGGTCGGCGGCATCGTGATCATGAACGTGATGCTCGTCAGCGTGACGGAGCGCACGAAAGAGATCGGGATCCGGCGGGCTGTGGGCGCGAGCCAGTCCGACATTCGCACCCAGTTCCTGACCGAAAGCGTGATGCAGTGCGTGGTCGGCGGGCTCATTGGTATCGTCGGAGGGTTCTTATGCGCAGTGGCCCTGCGTACGTTCACATCATTTCCGGCCTCGGTGCAGACCTGGGTTGCGGTGCTCGGGGTGGTGCTCAGTTCTGCAATAGGCCTCTTTTTCGGCATCTACCCGGCCATTCGCGCTTCGCGGCTCGATCCGGTGGTCGCCTTGCGGGCGGAGTAAGTCATGACCCGGCAGGAGCTGCTCGAGAATCTGATGGTGGCTGTCGACACGCTCCGGTCGCACAAGGTGCGCTCCGGCCTCACGATCCTCGGTATCGTGATCGGCGTCACGTCCGTAATTTCGGTCGCTTCGATCATTCAGGGTCTGAATAACTACATCGCAAACCGTGTCGAATCTTTCGGCACCCGGACCTATTTCGTATTCCGTCTGCCTGTCGGTCGCTTTGGCAGACCTCCTGAGAAGATCAGAAAGCGCAAGTACCTCGAGGCATACTACGCTCCCGCAGTGCGCGAGGGATGCAGGGCCTGCGAGATGGTTACCGTGTTCGGAACGCGCGCATTCTTTTTCGGCGAAACCAACTATGCCCAGTACGGCGCGAATCGCGTTGAACGCGTGTTCATCCGCGGAGCTGAACCCGAGTACGTGCAGGCCATCCCGCTTTTCGCGGTCGAGAAGGGCCGATTCATCTCGCGGTTAGACGAGGAACACTCGACCGCCGTCGTCGTGCTTGGAGCTGCCATCGCTGAATCGCTTTTTGGCAATCTCGAGCCGGTCGGCAAAGTGATTCGTATGAACGGCCGGCAGTTCGAGGTGATCGGTGTGTTCGAGCACGATCCCGGCCTGTTCGGGGGCGGCGGCGTGGACAGCTTCGCGATCATCCCGTTCAGCCTGTTTCGCAAGGAGTACCCGAACTCGAAAGAGCTGGCGCTGGCGTTCTCTGTCGGCCGGGACGCCAATCCGGAAGCGGCGAAGGATCAGGTCATCGAAATCATGAGACGGCTGCGCAGGGTTCCGCATAACGCCGAAAACGACTTCGAACTCGCTTCGCCTGATTTTCTCACGAATCTCTGGTCACAGCTCACGGGCGCGCTCGTGATCCTGACGAGCGTCATCAGCTCGGTGGGCCTGCTGGTCGGCGGCATCGGCGTAATGAATATCATGCTCATTTCCGTGACCGAGCGAACCGCGGAGATTGGCGTACGAAAGGCAATCGGAGCCCGGCGTTCCGATATCCGCGTGCAGTTCCTGCTGGAAGCCGTGCTGCTGACCGCCGTCGGCGGGCTGATCGGTATCGTGCTCGGCGGGCTCATTGCGTTCCTCGTTCGCAGCTTTGTCCCGAACGTGCCCGCCACCCTGTCGATGTTGTGGATCTCTCTCGGGGTAGCGATATCGGTGGGCGTCGGCATTTTCTTCGGCTACTATCCTGCAAACCGTGCAGCCAACCTCGATCCGATCGTCTGCCTCCGCTACGAATAGCTTT
>DASSSG010000235.1:0-4098 GCA_035708545.1 Bryobacteraceae bacterium
GGCGTTGGCGCCGAATTCGGCGTTGAGCTGCGTGATGAGCTCGTCCCGGCTTTTCAGACCGCGCGCGACATGCAGATCGGGCGGGCGCTGCACCAGCAGGAAGTTGACGACGTCCCCGAGCCGGTCCTCGATCGCCCGGAAGTTCGGGCAATCGCGGCGGCACTGGCCGATGTCAAACGGAGTTTGTCCGAAGCCGCGCTGGAATGGGTCGAGCTGCCGCCGGTCGGTCAGATGATTCACCCAGCACGTCTCCGAGCACGACCCGATATTGAAGTACACGCGCTGCACCGCCTCATGCACACCGATGCTGTCCTCGCCGCCCTTCAGAATGTGGTGCACGGCTTCGGTCTTCTCGCCCCGCTCCCAGCACTTACCCGGTTTGCCAGGCTCGCACCAGCAGGTGTCGCTTTTCGCGCCGGACGCGCAGGAACTGACCTTTCGCCATTTGATGATGCGCTCACCCTCGAACGTCGGCCGCTTGTCGAAATTGAAAATGGCGTTCATCGTGCCCGGATTGTTTACGCCATCCGTCGGCACCGCCGAAGTATCCACCGTCCCCGGCCGCGCGTGCGAGAACACCTGCCAGGGAAGGCTGTTCCGCGCCATCCCCGATGCCATGATCTCGGAGAAGCGCGCGTACTGCGCGCCCACCGCGCCTTTGATGTTTTCAAATGCGGGATTCGCGGGGTCCCGAGGCGGCTTCAGCGGATCGAAGCTGATGTGGCACGCGCCGCAGGTCATGCCGATCAGGAACGGCGGCTCGATCGAACCATCCAGCAGCCGGTTGCGCTTCATGCCGTTTGGGTCATTCGAGGGCAGTTCGGCGCTGTAGCCTTTCCATGTCGCGAGCGAGCCGCCATTCAGCTTGCGCCACTTCTCGGCATCAAATCGCGGGTTCGGAAACTTCCGTAAGCCCATAGCCCCCGCTGACGTTCCGAACTCCAGCCCGCACGCGCTCTCGCGCTGGTCTTTGGCGCCGTGCGGCGTGCTGCCATCGAACGGAGCCTCGGGGAAATCGCAGGCCGGGTCTCGATATCCCGATTTGCCGACGAAGCTCAGGAGTCTGTCGTCGCCCTGGCAGTAATCGAGCCCGTACGTCTGCTCCGGGCTTTTGGCCGGACAGTTTGCGGTGCCGGGCGTGCAGCAGCCCGGATCGTTGATCAGTCCCCAGGCCTTGAACCGCTCCCCGCGCTCCTGCGCGTTCAGAACGCGGAACCAGTCGATAAAAACACCCATGCGCTGCTGGAACACGTAAGTGTGAAACCGGGAATTGCCGGCGGTCGCGTTGAACCAGATCAGGCAGCCGGCGCGCTGGCTCGGCGTCATGGCCGGATCGTCGCACTGAAAGCCGGAGAACGCCGCGGTCTCGCTCGTTCTCGGCACAGTCGGATCGGACACCGCCAGCATACCCGCGATTGCGGCAACGATCAGAACTCGAACACTCCTGTACATACATCCCTCCGCCGAGGCTCTCACAATGTCTTCAGATATTCGACGAGCGCGTTCTTTTCGGGCTCCACGAGCGCCGTTCCGTACGCGTGCCCGTGGTTGCCGTTGCCGCGCTCGCTCGTGTCAAAACGCCAGCCTTTTCGTCTCGCCTGCTCGGACTCCGTGTCGAAGCCGACCTTCACCGGGTCATATACGTCATACCCGCGATAGAACGTCTTCGGCCGCTGATCCGCAGTCTTCAGCATGTCGCGCAATGTCGGCACGGAGCCGTTATGCAGATACGGCGCGCGCAGCCACACGCCATCGAGCGGCACCGCCGCATAGCCGTTTGTCTTCTGCAGTCCGATGCGCCTGATGCCCATCCGTTCCACGGTTCGATTAGCGATGTCGGCGCCTTCCTTCGTCCACGTGTCGAGCCTTTCGCGATCCGTCCCGATCTCCTCGATCGGGATTACCTGCGCGAGGCGCGTCTCCGGCGCCATGCCGTGGCAGGCGTAGCAGTTCGCATCGAACACCGTCTTGCCCCTTGTCGCCAGCGCCGCGTCAACGGGGAAGGGATACTTCGGCGGACGTTTGCTCTTGAGGAAATCCTCGACCCACTTCATGCGATCGAGGAAGTAGCGGTTGGGCTCGGCGCCGAGGCCGAGCGCCGAGTCGATGATCACCGACCGTGGCGATGGAGTCGCGCCGTCCCAGTTCAGTGTCTTCTTCCCACCCTCACGAATACCGAGATTCCAGATCGACGGAAAGTCCGCGTTCCCCGTGCTGTTGTCCCACGGCAGGTTGGTCATGAAGTATTTCGTGAGGTTCATGGGATCATCGCGGCCGGGCCCCCAGTGCGGCATGAATGGACGATTCATCCATGCGAGCTGTCCCTCGCGCCGCAGGATGGCCTTCTTCGTCATGGGAATGATCAGGTACCGATACAGCAGCTTGTCGACCCACGAAAGGTGCGTCATGGTCTGAATCTCTGCGAGCAGCGTGCTCGCGTTGAAGCGCTCATCGTGAGCGCACTTCGTGAGAAAGCGCAGGAACGCCTGCGTGTTGAAGGTGTGATTCGGGCCGGATGCGATGATCTGCGGGTTCTCGTTCTCCTTCGTCCGGAAAAGCGTGGCGTGACAGATCGCGCAGTTGTTCGCCACCCGCGGGAACCCAATCACCTCTTTCGTGAACCCGACGGGCATCTCGCTGCCCTGTTCCCATGGCAGGCCGAACGATCGATATCCGCCCGGCCCCGGCATGTATTCCGGAAAGATGCGCGGCAGCACCGCCCAAATCCAGAAGGGCAGCCCGGAATCGTTCTCCGCGCCAATGGAGCCGTACTTGAAACGATCGTCTTCGGACGCGAACTGCCGCAATGTTTCGCGGCGCAGCAGCTTGTACCAGGCCGTGAATCCGACCGGCAGCGCAATTGCCGCGAGCACCATCAGGGTAATGATCAGTCTGCGTTTGCGTTCAGCGCTCATGACAAGCTCCGCGAATCAGAAGGTCTTCATATACTCGACGATGGCGTCTTTGTCGGCGGTGGGGAGGTGCGTTCCGTATTCGGGACCATCGTGGCCGAGATTGCCGTTTCCTGGCACGGTGGTTACGTACCTGAAAAACTTCCGCTCGCCGCGCTGCGCCACGTCGGAAATAAAGCCGACGTTCTTCTGGTCGTACACGTCGTCGCCGCGATAGAACTCCTGCGGGCGCGTCGGACCATCGTCCAGCAGCGACCGCAGCGTCGGTACCGAGCCGTTATGCAGATAGGGGGCGCGCAGCCACACGCCATCGAGCGGCATATTCGCATACCCGTAAGTCTTTCGAAAATGGGAGAACCGCTCGCTGCCGTAACCGGCGTACAGCAGGTTTTGATTGACCGCGAGGTCGTATGTGTACGAGTCGAGGCGGTGACGATCGGTCCGTACGTGCTCGATGGGAGTGACTTTGCCGACATGGGCGCCCGTGAAGTCCTTCCCGTTGCGCCCGTGGCACTCCCCGCAGTATTTCGCATAGAGGGGCGCGCCGCGCGCCGCCAGCGCCCGATCGATCGCGAATGGCCATTCGGGGGGCTGTGCGGTCTCGAGCCATCGTTCGATCTCCCGGATGTACGGGCGGTCGAGCGTAGGCGGAGTCGCGCCGGTGCCGAATGCAGCGCTGCGATTGCGCTCCTCGACACTGGTGTTGTTACCGTCCCAGTGCAATTGCATGCCCTGGCGCGGCTTTTGATTCCAGATCGACGGGAAGTCCGCGGTGCCGATCCGCTCCTCGACCGGCGCATTGCGCATATCGGTGAAGTTCAGCAGAGCCTTCGCCGGGCTGAAGGTGTCGATCCGGCCGGGGCCGAATTCCGGTTCCTCGGTAATGAACGCCAGCCGCTGCCTGCGATCGAGTAACTGGTCGCGAATGGCGTGGATCGCGTAGTAACGCAGGATAAGCCTGTTGATCGGGTCTTCCTGGATTCCGGCGCCCTTCATGGCCAGCAGGATGCGCTCCGGCGTGAACTTCCGGTCCGCTGCGGCGTTGAACAGAAACTCGAAGAACGCGCGCAGGTTGACTGTATTCGACGGCATTCCGGCGATGAACTTCGGTTCCGATTCCGGCGTCGCGCGCACTGAGCCCACATGGCAGATGGCACAGTTGAAAAAGACTACGTCAATCCCGCGG
>DASSSG010000236.1:0-10614 GCA_035708545.1 Bryobacteraceae bacterium
GAGATAGACACCGCGTTCCAGCATGTGGTGGAAGAAACGTTTGAATGCCTCGAGGTCGGAACGTTTCGCGCTCGCGTAATCGGTCACAGGCTCGGCCGTGAAGAAGAATGTGAACATAGAACCGACACGATTCACAGTCACGTCGGCAGGCACGCTGCTGCAAAGCTCGCGTGTGCGGCGATCCAGGTCGCTGTAAATCAGCGGCCGCGCTTTCAGCTCTCGCAGCATGGCCAGTCCCGCGCTGACCGCCAGCGGATTCCCCGATAACGTGCCTGCCTGGTAGATCGGACCCGCCGGCGCCACTTTGCTCATGATGTCGCGGCGACCGCCGTATCCGCCCACGGGGAGGCCGCCGCCGATAATCTTGCCGATGGTCGTGAGGTCAGGCCGGATGCCGTATAGTTTCTGCGCGCCTCCGCGCGCCACGCGAAAGCCGGTCATCACTTCATCGAAGACCAGCAGCGCGCCGTGCTGCTCGGTCAGCCGGCGGAGCCCCTCGAGGAACCCTGGCGCAGGCAGCACGCACCCCATGTTCCCCGCGACCGCCTCCACGATCACGGCCGCGATGCGGTCGCCCTGTTTCCGGAACGCCTCCTCCGCCTGGTCGAGCGCATTGAACGCGACGGTAATGGTCGTGGCCGCGAACGCCTCCGGCACGCCCGCCGTATCCGGCAATCCAAGGGTCGCGATGCCCGATCCGGCCCTGACCAGCAGCGAATCGGCATGGCCGTGGTAGCACCCTTCGAATTTGACCGTCATGTCGCGTCCCGTGAACCCGCGCGCGACCCGCAGTGCGCTCATAACGGCTTCGGTACCCGAGTTGACGAGCCGCACCATCTCCATCGAGGGCATCGCGTCGCGAATCTCTTCCGCAAGCTCGATCTCGAGCTCGGTGGGGGCGCCAAAACTGGTGCCAACTTCGTCCACGATGCGGCGGAGCGCGGCCGTCACGCCAGGATGCCGATGGCCGAGAAGCAGCGGTCCCCACGAACCCACGTAGTCGATATAGGAATTGCCGTCGGCATCGAACAGCCGGGAGCCCTCGCCGCGCACGATGAACCGCGGCGTCCCGCCGACACCGCGAAAGGCCCGCACGGGCGAGTTCACGCCTCCGGGAATCAGCGCCTGAGCCCGGTCAAACAGCAAACGCGAACGGCTGTCAGTCATGCGCAAACAGCAGTATACCGATGACAGTCGCAGGTTGCGTTATCATTGTGCATCGCTGCTGTCGTGGCGGGCACATTGGCACCATGCATGTCAAACAGGCACTATGATGTCGTCGTCATCGGCGGCGGTCCCGCTGGTGCAATGACCAGTTACTACCTGGCTCGCCAGGGCGTGCGCGTGGCGGTGCTCGAAGCGAAGGCTTTCCCGCGCGACAAACCGTGTGGTGGCGGTCTTCAGGCGCGCGTCATTTCGCACATACCTTTTGATATCAGCCCGATCATTCGGGGCAGGGTACGAAGAATCGCGCTCTCTTATGGCCTGACGCGCGCCCATACTCGCACAGCCGCCGACCCGCTGGTCTTTACTGTGTTGCGCTCGGAGTTCGACCAGTATCTCCTCGACAAAGCGCGAGAGTCGGGCGCCATCGTTCGACAAGGTACTCGGGTGCAGCAGATAGCCACGACCTCCGGGGGCAAGGTGAAGGTGGTGACGGAGAGCGATACCGTGACGTGTGACTGCGCCGTTGGCGCGGATGGCGCAAACAGCACAGTCAACCGCCTGCTGAATCCGCGGTCGAGCTACTTCTGGCAGGCGGGTGTGTACTGCGAGGTTCCGGAGGCTGTGCTTGAACGCGGGGCCGCCGAACCCGATCGAATGCTCGTCGACTGGGGCACCGTCCGCGGAGGCTACGCATGGGCTTTCCCCAAGACCGGATCGATCAATATTGGTGCCGGCGGCCCCACGGCTGTTGCGCGGCACCTTCGAACCTACGCCTCAGAGTTCGCCGTTCGCACAGGGCTGGTGCGCCGCCAGACCGCCGAGCAACTGAAATTCACAGGACATCAGCTTCCAACGCTGACGAACGCGACCGTGCTCGCCAAAGGCAGGTTATTACTCGTTGGCGACGCCGCTGGCTTGGTCGATCCATTTACAGGCGATGGAATATCTGCGGCATGCCACAGCGCATACATCGCTGCCCAGTGCATTATCGCCAACCTTGGGCGAGGCATTTCCGACGTGGGCGGCTATGCCGAGCAGCTCTACTCGGCACTGGCTGTTGAGCTCCTGCGGTCAAGGAAGCTGCTGACGCTCTCCATAGCACTGCCGCGGCGGATTTACTCGCTGTTTGCACATAGTGACCGCGCGTGGCAGACGTTCTGCCGTGTGGTCTGCGGACAAGATTCGTTCGACGCACTGAGGAAAGAGGTCCTCGGGCCATTTGGCTTCGCTTCGAAGGCTATCGAGTTTGTCGCGTCTCTGTGGGAAGCCCGCGCGATCGGATCGGCAGCCTGCTCCGAGCCTGTCCGTACTCTCCCGACCTGATGTAGTGGTGCGTTCGCGCGCAGCCTGAGCAAAGCGGGTTGTTTCGAAAAGACTCATGGTGGGGCATCGTCTCAACCGAAACCGGCCTGGGGCGTGGCAACGCTCCTGAGCACGTCTCGAACAGTGCCGCGGATGCTCCGGAACAGCCGATCCCTGAGTTCCAGATAGTTCTGCGTGCCGGCAAAAAGATCCTGGACGACAGCCGATACTGTCGGACTTCGCCGCATGAGCTGGATCAGCCGCGCGGGAACGCTGCCGTACAGGAAATGTCCCAGGAACAGGCGCTTTGCGAAATGCGCTCCCAGCTCGAGGTCCCTGGTGAAATCCCGGTACAGCAGCGATCGGTAGACGGTTGGTTGCTCGACGGGAGAATGCGAATCAGCCAGCACGAGCTTTGTCGCAAGGTCAGCGGAGCGTATCGCGTAATAAAGGCCTTCACCCGTGACCGGATCGACCAGCCCTCCCGCATCGCCCACAGCCATCCAGCCTTCGCCGGCGATGCGATTCCTGCTCCAGGCCGTATGACCCAGCGACGGGAGAACATGGCCGAAGAAGGTGGACCCCCGAACAGGCAGGTCGCGTGCGGACATCCAGCGTTCGAGCCGCGCGCGCAGCTCGTGAGCTGGTAGTCCTTTGCCGCCAATACCAACCGAGAGATGCCCCTGCCGCGGAAAAGACCAGATATAGCCCTCGAACTGAGGAAAGAACTGGATGTCAATCTGATCGCGTTCGGCCGGCACGTAGTAGCCGACCGTTATCATCATGTCGCCGCTCGACCATTGGGTCCCTACGTTGCGCAGAGGGTTGCGCGCGCCGGTTGCGATTAAACAGAAATCGGCGCCGATGCTCCCGGCCCTGGTCTCGATGATCCACTCTTTGCCACGCCGCTCGAGGCCGAGAATGCGGGTCTTCTCGAGCACAGCGCCTGCAGTTGCAGCGCGGTCGAGCAACATGCGGTTCAGGTCATACCGCGAATAGATGACGAGAGGTTTCGTGAGCTGCAGATCGACCGATCCGCTGCTCGCGGCGAGATTCGTCTGCCGGATGAGCTTCTTGGGTGTGTGGTTATCGATGAGGAACGGATAGTCCCTGTACGCCTTGTACGTGATGCCGCCGCCGCACGGCTTCTCCCACGCGAGCTTCTCGTCGATTACGACCGTCTCGATTCCCGCGGCGGCGATACGCTCCGCGGCGAAAGCGCCGGCGGGGCCACCGCCCAGGACGGCGACACGTTTCATTTCGTAGCGGCTTTGCCAGCCCTGGTGCCGCCGGTCTGCGGTTTCGGCGGAGCCACGGGTGGATGTCCGGGCGGCAACTGCGTGCCGGATTCTCCCGTTCCAGCCGCGCCTCCGCTCGATGCTCCTCTGTGAGGATTCTCGCCCGCAGCGCTGCCGGCGCGCTTTTTCACCTGCCAGCGGCCGCTCTGATTCTCGAGCGTGTAATTCATGGACATGCCGCTGTCAGGCATGTTCTTCGGCTTGAAGGCAACGGTCGCGTCTGCTTCATTGCCGCGCCAGGTGACGCTGGTAACCTCGACCGTCATTGCACTCAGATCGAGCGCGGCGTTCTTCCTGAGGTGGTCAATCACACCCTGTCGAATTGCTTCCTGGTTCTTCGGGGCGCGGTTGCAGCCAGAGCCCAGCATGAGCACAAGAACGAGGAGGGAGGACGGGCGCGCCACGTCTAAAGTATAGATGATGGTGAATTGGCTGGTCTGCGGATCGCGCGGTTTTGGATTCGATTCGATCGTCTGCAATCGCGTACGGAAGATACCTCCGCGGCAAACGCCAACGGCAGATCAGCGAGTATGCAGTCTCATCCGGCGGACGCAGAAAGCATCGTAAGATACGGTGTTGTAGATAAGGCCGGAGAAGACCAGCGCCAGCGTGCGCCCGTCCTCGCTGATCCATTTCGAAGGAATCCGGTAGCCGTGGCTCTGGCCGAGGCCCCAGTACTCGGTGTGGAACGCAGTTGTCCAGGGGCCCCACGGCTCGGGAGCGTCGTAGATTCCCCAGCCGCCGTTGTGGCCGTAAGCGACCGTCAACAGGTATCGTTTCAACCCGGAGTTGTATACGGCATCGGTTCGCTGGCAATTGTCTGGGAAAACGAACACGGCCTTCCGAGCCTCTATCGCACGTGACCAGCCGGTTCCCGTGAAATACTCCCAGGCTTGCCGGTCGCGCAGGCCGGTCTTGTGACAGCGCGCGAGCACGATGCTGTTGTCGCAGTTATAGGCGCTCGGGCCGTCCTGCGAATACGTGTAGACGTATTCATCTCGGGCTCCACGATTATCACGGCCGAAGTTCAGGAATGTCGGTGAGCCGAAGCTTTCGGTCAGCTTGAATCCCCAGGTCCAGTGTTGCCCGTTGTCTTCGGACCAGAGCAGTTGCGCGTTCTCCACATTGCGCACCCACATGTAGAGAATGCCATCGACCGAGATGATGCCGCTCGCTTTCGGCCCGGCGGGACCGTCGCCGGTTTGCTCGAGCGAGGCTGAGCGGATGTTGATCCCGCGGAACTCGGACGGTGTGCCTTCGACACGGGAGAGACCGAGGCTGAGCTTCTGCGGCAGCAGCGGCTCGAACCCCCAGCCGTCGCCCCACGCGGCGTAGAGGTGATCGTCGGCCGCCCAGGTGATGGGCCAGTTGTCGCTGCCGATGGCCCTCCGTATGATTTCGGAATCGAAGGTCACGCCGCGGATGACCGAACTCGGCGGATATGGCGCGGCGAGCGGACGCAGTGGGTCGCGGAGAGCGGCGACCACAGGCTCGAACACCTGCTTGTACGCGGCGGTCCAGAATTGATCTCGCGGTTCCAGCGCAGCGCCGTTTCTCACGACGATCAGGCGCAGACTGGGAACGACGAGCAGAAGCTGATGCCCGGCGCCGGCTCCTGCGAAGGCGTCAGGCGGGAGTGCGGGCCAGACACGGTCGATGTTCGTGTACCACCCGAGAACGGTGGCGGGGGCGTAACGATCGCGGTCGCGCGCAGGCAATGCCGTGCCGGCGTAGCGGAGCGCGGATTCGACGAAGCGTTCGGGCACAGGCTGTTCCCGGCCCCAGCGTCCCTTATTCATCATCCATTCGCCGATACGCGTGACGGCGCGCGGCGTGAAGCTGCCGCCGCCCCAGTTGGCCCAGAGGCTCAGGCCGTTTACCTCATAGGCAGCCCCGTAGCCGATCGACCATTCGTCATCGGATATGCCGATGCGACGGAAGACTCGCTCGCGCAACAGCGTGCGGATGTCCGGGTGCGGCGTGCGCTGAAGGCTCGCCGTCACGGCCCACGCGAGCGCCGCCATCCCCGGATTGCTGTAGTGGTATGACGTGCCGGGTTCGAAGAGAACGGGGGCGCGGATCGCAATCGTGAACGGATCGGGGTCGCGCTTCCAGAAGTCTCCCTTCCAGCCGGTCAGCTGCGCGTGCGGGATGCGGTTCTGCTCGGCGTCCTCGAGCCCGGAGGTGTGCGTCGCGAGCTGTCGGATAGTGATGCTCCGCTTGCGCGAATCTTCGGACCAGCCGGGAATGAACTCGGCTGCGCGCTGTTCGGGCCGGATGCGGCCATCGGCGGCCGCGACGAGCAGTGACGTGCCTCCCACAAGGGCTTTCGCCAGCGATGCTGTGTAGTGTTTCGTCGTCGCGGACGCGCCGGGGACGTACCATTCGAGCCTGGTCCTGCCGTCCGCGATGATCAGGAGTGCTTTGGTGCCGCGGCTGGCGAGATCATCACGGACTTTGGCGAGACGGTCCGTGAGGAAGGGCTCCTGTCCGCGGCAGACAAGACAGATGAGGAGGAGCCCCGGGAAGAAGGTTCTGATCGAGGAGTTCATCGGGGTTGGCCGCAGCAGTGCCCCTGATCAGACTACTTCGGTTTGGCAGCCTCTATCTCGCTCTTCCGCCGGAGGGTCGGAGCCTTGCGCTTTTGTTCCGCTTCCTTCTTCTCGAACTCCTGCTTCTTCTTCAGATCCTCGGGCCGCATCATGGCCTCGCGTTCCTTCTTCTCCTCAGCCTCACGCGCTATCACCTGCTTCGCGCGATCGGCGAGATCCTGGTGGCCCGACTCCAGGCTGTCTTCGGTTGCCTCAATCGCCTGATCGAGCGCGAACTCATAGCGTGCGATGTCCTTCGGCTTCGCTTCCCGAATCTTCTTCAGCTGCTCGAGCATGGCCTTCTGGCCTTCGAGTACGGCCTTGTAGCCCTCGTCAATCGCAACCTTGCGCTTCAGCGCATCGTCAGCCACCGTGTCGATAGCTTCGATGATCCTCGTGTAATCATCGAGGAGATCGTGCGCCAGCCCCGAGCGCCCGGGCTTCTCGCGCGCGAGCAACTGATCGAGCTGATCGAGGCGCTGCTTCGCGAAATCAAGGTACAGCCTGAGCCGGGTGTTCGGCTCCTGCGCAAGCCGCACCTGGTCGGCTTCATCGGCGGTAAGAAAATCGCGTTGCTGCGCGGCCCCGGGTAATACGGCGCAGATCGCGCAAACCAGCACTGCTCGCATGCGAACCCTCACTTCTTTTTGCTCATGATATCCGTGACCACCTGATCGTGCAGGTCGCTCGCGCGCCTGCGCACCTCGTCCACAGCCGCGCGGTCGTCGATCCCGACCTCCTGGAACAGCCCGTCGAGTTTCTTCATCAGACTGCGGAGGTTCTTCTCCGCGCGCTTGAAGTACTTTGGATGTCGCCGTGCCGGTTTTCCCGTTTCTCTGAGCGACTGATAGCTGAGCTCCGACGCCTCGCGAATCTCCTCCAGCGCCTGCTGAAACTCAGCCATCTTTGAAGCGCGCCAGGCGTCTCGCGCGCGCTCGACGGTGGCGATAGCGTGCTCCAGCGCCAGTTCCGAGCGGCGTTCCAGACGCGGCTCGTTCCTGATTGCCGCCAGGTCCGCGCACCTCACAGCGGGCGCGAGCAGTGCAACAGCGACTAAAACACGCAGCACGGTTATCTCTTGCTCAGTTCCTTTTCGAGAATGCGCACGCGCTGCCGAGCCTTGAATTCTTCATCGGGATTCCTGCCGCCGCTCATCGCGAGGAAGCGCTGGTAGCTCTCCAGCGCCGGCTTGTACTGCCGGTGCTTGTCGAGCACAATCGCGCGGAAATAGTGATGGGGCGCCTTCTCGGCTCCGAGCGCGCGTACTTTGTCGAGCGCCGCCAGAGCCTGCGCATAGTCCTCGATCAATATGAGCATGCCTGCGAGATCGCTCCACGCTTCCGCCGAATCCGGCTTCGCCTGCGCCACGCGGGCGAACTCCTGCGCGGCGGCCGCGAAGCGGCGCTGCTCGCGAAGCGCTCTGCCGTACATCATCCGCAGCTCGATATTGCCGGGCTCGGATTGGAGTGCCTGTTCGAGCAGCGGCGTCGCTCGATCGAGGTTCTTCGTCATGATGTACGCGGTCGCGAGCGCGTAGCGATTGGCCGCTGTCGGCGACTGCTTTACAGCCGCCTCGAGGTAAGCGATCGCTTCCTCGGCCTTCCCGGATTCGAGCAGCCGCTCGCCGATCTGCTCGCGTTCCGCTGCCGCCGCGTCTCGATAGCCGGGATCGAGTTCGGCGGCGCGCTCCCATTGTGCCAGGGCTTCGGACTCGCGTTTCTGAGCCGATAGTGCCCGCGCCAGTCCTGCGGCCGCCGAGGCCGACTTCGGGTCGACGTCGACGGCGGTGCGAAACGCCGCTTCGGCCTTTACCGCATCTCCGGTCGCGAGCAGCGCTTCGCCGAGGTAGAGGTTCGGCCGCAGCTCCTTCGACTTTGCGCGTACCGCGGACAGGAGATGCGGCAGTGCGTCCGCCGTCCGTTTCTGCCGGACCAGAAGGATACCCAGATTCAACTCCGCCTGATAGAGACCCGGCTTGAGCTCGAGAACTTTCTGGTACTCCGCGATCGCCTCGGCATCGCGGTTAAGCATGCTGAGCGCGAGGCCCAGGTGAAAGTGGTGCGTGTACTCTCGTGGATCGGCGGCAGCGGCCCGCCCAAAGATTTCCGCGGCTGCATCCCAGCGCTGCTCCTCCAGAGCCTTCATGCCGTCGGCAATCGGGTCGGGTTTCTGCTGCCACAACAACAAAGCGAGCAGCGCCGCTTGCCACCACATATTTTCAGTGTAGTTCCGCTTAAGCCTGCAGAGCCGTCAATGAAGGTGATTTAACGCGCGCTGGTTCGAACGCGGGTGCGTGCAGCGCGCTCAGATAGCGGCCGGTCCACGAACGCTCGTGAGCGGCGATCTGCTCCGGCGTGCCCTGCGCGACGATCTGGCCACCCTCCTCGCCGCCTTCGGGCCCGAGATCCACGATCCAGTCCGCGCTGCGAATGACGTCCAGATTGTGCTCGATGATCAGGATACTGCCACCGGCTTCGATCAGCCGCTGAAACGAGTTCAGGAGTTTCGCGATGTCGTCGAAGTGCAAACCGGTCGTGGGCTCGTCGAAGATGAACAGCGTATTGCTGCAGGATGCCTGTGCGAGGTGCGCCGCCAGTTTCACGCGCTGCGCCTCCCCGCCCGAAAGCGTCGTCGCCGATTGCCCCAGCCTCAGGTAGCCCAGCCCGACATCATCCAGGACCTTGAGGCGCGATACCAGCCGCGGCACATCGGAGAAGAAGACGAGCGCCTCGCGGATGGTCAGCTGCAGCACCTCGTGAACATTCAGGCCGCGATACCGGACCTCGAGGATGCTCGATTTATACCGCGTTCCCCGGCATTCTTCGCAGGTCAGCTCGACATCGGCGAGAAACTGCATCTCCACGCTGACCGTGCCGTCACCCTGGCAGGTTTCGCAGCGGCCGCCGGGAATGTTGAACGAGAAGTGCCCGGCTGTATAGCCGCGTCGCCGGGCCTCAGGCGTACCTGCGAACAGCTCCCGCACGAGATCGAATGCCTTGACATACGTGACCGGATTGGAGCGTGGCGTTCGGCCGATCGGCGACTGATCCACGAGCACGGCATCGGCCAGAAGCTGCGCCTTCTCGACACGCCGGCACTGCAGCCGTTCAGCGCCGCTCGCTTCGTCATCGTCGGCAGCAGGCTGATTGGTCTTTCCCAGCTCATGCGCCAGGGCCTTGTACATGACTTCATGTACCAGGGTCGATTTGCCCGATCCGGAAACGCCGGTGATCGCGACCATCATGTCCAGCGGGAGCTCGACGTCAATATTCTTCAGGTTGTGCGCGCGCGCGCCGTAGAAGCGCACCGTCCGCTTCGGGTTGACACGCCGGCGCCGCGTCAGCGTCGCGGCGTGCGCCTCGCCGCGCAGGTACCTCCCGGTGAGCGACGCCGCCGAAGGGCTGCGGATTGCCTCGTACGGACCCTCAAACAGCACGCGCCCTCCGTTTTCACCCGCTCCCGGCCCGAGATCGACGATGTGGTCGGCGGCGCGCATCACCTCCGCGTCGTGTTCGACCACAATGATCGTGTTGCCGAGGTCCCGCAGTTCGTGCAGGATCCGGATCAACCGGTTCGTGTCACGGCTGTGCAGGCCGATCGACGGTTCATCGAGCACATAGCAGGCGCCGACCAGGCGGGAGCCGAGACATGTTGCGAGCTGAATCCGCTGCGCTTCCCCGCCTGACAAGGTCGCCGACAGGCGGTCGAGCGTGAGGTAGTGCAGGCCGACATCATTGAGGAACTTGAGCCGCTGGCGCACCTCGACCAGAATCTTGTCGGCGATGGCTGACTCCTCGGGCGACAGCTCCAGCTCGTCGAAAAACTGCCATGCGTGCGCGCAGTTCATGCGGACCAGCTCGGCAATGGTGCGGCCGCCGACCCGCACGTACAGTGCTTGTTTCCGCAGGCGGGAGCCCTCGCAGTCGGGACACTGCGCATAGCCGCGGTAACGGCTCAGGAACACCCGTACGTGCACCTTGTACTTCTTCGATTCCACCTCCTCGAAGTAGTCGCGAATGGCCTCGAGAAGCGCCTCCTTCTCGTCCTTTCGCAACTCGCACACCGGAACGTTGAAGCGGAGGCGACGGCGGTATTCGCGCCTGTAATACTCGTACGCCCATGCATGACCCGGGCTCGTCCACGGATGCACGGCGCCGTCATCAACTGACAGCGTCGGATCAGGAATGACCAGATCCATGTCATAGTCAATGGTGCGGCCGAAGCCCTGGCAGCGGGGGCACGCGCCAACGGGGCTG
>DASSSG010000237.1:0-16185 GCA_035708545.1 Bryobacteraceae bacterium
GGATATTCAGAAGATTCTGGGAGGGAATGTGATGCGGGTCGTGCGGGCGGCGTGGCCGGCAAACGGTTGACCAGCAGGTGACCTCGCACCGGTTTTTCATTTGACACAGGCGGTCCAAAGGCGGTACACATGACCAATACCCGAAAAGGATGGGTGGTGGAATCTGCCGAGGGGTGAGATGCACATCAGACTTCTGCTGATCGCCGGCGTCCTCGCCGGTGCGCTGTTTGCTCAGTCCGACCTTGCGACAGTCCGCGGCACCGCGGTCGATCAATCGGGGGCGGTGGTCCCGAAAGTTCGCATCGAGCTGACGAATGTCGACACCAACACGACTCGCGAGATGTTCACGAACGCGGAGGGGGATTACGAAATTCCCTACGTGTCGCCCGGAACGTACCGCATCACGGCGTCGGCCACGGGTTTCAGAAACTCTGTCGTGAACGACATCGTGCTTCGAGCGCGCGAGACGCGGCGTGTGGACGTGACGCTGAACGTCGGCACGGTGGGAACAGAGGTCAACGTCGTTGCCAGCGCAGCCACGATCGCCACGGAAGGGAGCCAGATTGCGGGCGGGTTCAACAGGGAAACGTGGGTCGACAGCCCGCTGAGCCAGAGCTTCTTCCCGCAGGCTTACATGACGACGCTGCCGAACATCCAGACGCAGCAGGGCGGGTGGAATCTGCGTTTCGCCGGCCAGCCCTCGTCTCAGGTGGCCGAAAACCTCGACGGCGTGACGAACGACGGCACAGTGAACCTCGTGCAGAATATGCAGGACTTCGAAGACCTGCAGGTGATTGCCGTCAACAACTCAGCCGAGTTCGCGCGTGTGGCGCAGTTTTCGATGGCGAGCAAAGGTGGAACGAACGCGTTCCACGGGCGCGTCTACTACGACCTCATCAACTCCGCAATGAACGCCCGCAACCCCTTCAGTCCGGTGAAGGTCCCTTATAAAGAACACCGCGGCGGCGCGAACGTCGGCGGTCCCATCATTCGCAACCGGCTGTTCTTCTATGGAGGTTATAGCCTGGTACGGATTCCCAGCCGGAGCTTCTATAACCGGGACGTGCCGACCCTGAAGTTTCGGGCGGGCGATTTCTCCGACCTGCTGAACCAGACGAAACCGGTGAGGATTCGCGATCCGATCACGGGCGATCCATTCCCGGGGAACATCATCCCGCAGAACCGGATCAACGCGACCTCGCTGCGGATTCAGAATCTCTACATCCCGCAGCCGAACCAGGGATCATCGACTTCCACGTTTCAGAATTACGGGTTCGTGCATCCGTACCCTACCGACTTGTACAGGTGGGATGGGGTCACGGGGCGGCTGGATTATTACTTCGGGACGAAGAACCAAATCTTCGCGCGGTTCATCAACCGTCTCACACCGTATGTCCTGAACGGCCCGTTCGCCAATCTCGGGACGTGGACGCGAAAACGCGATCACCACTCGATCGTCGTGCATGACACACACACCTTCTCACCATCGCTCGTGAACGAGTTCCACTGGGGCTGGATCAAGGATTACTACATCGACGGCGAGGAGACGGATGGCGTCACGCCGACGCGGGCGGACGAAGCAATCAGGAACATCGGGCTGCAGGGAGTGAATCGTCAGGGCTTCAGCGTTATGGGTTTTCCGACGATTGCCATCACCGGCCTGCAGCAACTGACGCAGAACCGCGGCGGCGTGAACCTCGACCGCCAGGATCACGAGTTCGCCGATTCTCTGACGTGGTCGCGGGGCAAGCACGTCCTGAAAATGGGCGGCGAACTTCGGAGGTTCCGCGACTTCTCAGGCGCGATCCCGGCCGACACGTTCGGCACGTTCACCTTCAACGGCTCGTTTACCGGCAGCCCATACGCCGATTTCCTGCTGGGCATTCCGCTTACCAGCCAGCGCGTAGATCCGATCACGAATCGCACGCAGCGAGCTTATGAATTTGGAGCGTTCATCACGGACACGTTCAAAGTGAGCCGGAAGCTCACGCTCGACCTCGGCATTCGCTGGGATTACTTACGGCACGCCAAATACGAAGACGGGCTGCAATATAACTGGGACCCGCAGTCCGGCAACGTGATCGTCCCGGAGGAGGCGCGCTCACGGGTCAGCCCGCTGTACTCGCCGCAGATTCGCATTGTCACCGGAAACGTGTACCCGACGCCCAGCAAGCGCAACTTCCGGCCTCGTATCGGTGTGGCGTATCGCATAACAGACAAGTTCGTGGCGCGCGGCGGCTACGGTCAGTACACGGAAGCTCTGGGCAACCTTCACCGCGCCCAGGGCACGGGTCCGTTCCAGATCGGGGAAACTTACACACCGAATCGCATTGTGGACGGCGTCCCGCTGTTCGCGTTTCCCAATCCGTTCCCGAGCTCTCTGGCGGGAGCAGCCATCCCTTCGCAAAGCGTTTCGGGATACCCGCTCGAGACGGAGAACGGCGTTATTCACCAGTTCAACGTGAGTCTGGAACGGGAGTTCGGCGCGTACGGGGTCCGGCTGTCTTACATCGGGTCGCGCAGCAACGGCCTGAACTACACGTTGAGCACGAACAAGCCGCAGCCAAGCCTCACTCCGTTCGCGCAAAGCCGACGGCCATTCCCACAGTTTGTGGGGACTTCGTACGTGCTGTCGGACGGCGAGGCGAATTATGATGCTGGCCAGATCGAGGTCCAGCGCCGGGCAGGTTCGCTGACGATGAGCGCACACTATACGTTGTCGAACTCGATGAATAACTATTCCGCGAATAACAGCTCTTTCCTCGAGAATCCATACAATCACTACGCATGGAGCCGCGATGCGTTCAATTCCAGGCATCGAGCCGTAATCAATGCCCAGTACACAGTTCCTGTCGGCCGGGGCAAGCGGTTCCTCAGCCAGGCGCCGCGACCACTGGAACTTGTGGCCGGTGGATGGCAAGTAGGCTGGGTCTCGTACTTCCAAAGCGGACAATACTTCACGCCTACGTATGCGGGGTCTGATCCGTCGAATACCAACACGGTCGGTGGCCTGCCGGATCGAATCCGAGACGGCAATCTGCCGCGCGATCAGCGCCGGCCGGACCGCCGGTTCGATGCTTCCGCGTTTGCGCCACCGCCGCCGGGACGGTTCGGCAACAGCGGTATCAACATCCTCGAAGGGCCCGGGCTCAACTTGCACCACCTGAGCGCGATTAAGGAGTTTCACATCACCGAACGGTTGCAGTTCGTCTTGCAGAGCATGGTCACGAACATCTTCAACCACTCGCATTTCGACTTCCCGAACGCGAACATATCGGTCCCGGCGAGTGTCGGACGCGTGTTCCAGTTACGCGAAGGCGCGGGCGGGCGGGAGATGAGCGGAGCGCGGCAGGTGCAGTTCCGGTTCCGCGTGGAGTTCTAACGCTCGGCAGCGATTTTGAGTAGTTCGCGCGCAGCGGCGCGCGTTTCGGCTGATGTGCTGGTGGTGAGCTTCGCGAGATGCGGCAGCGCGTCGGCTTTTCGGCCGGCGGTGATCAGCGTGCGTGCGAGGTTCAGGCGGGCATGTTCGAAGGTCGCGTTGAGCGCGAGCGCACGCTCATACTGATCGATCGCGGCGGTGGAATCGCCCAGCTTCGCCAGGACCGTCGCGAGGTTGGTGTGTCCGGCGACTGAGGGGTCGAGCGCGACGGCTTTTTCGAGCTGCTCGCGAGCGGCACGCCAGTCGGCTTGCTTCGCGAGATAGAGGCCGTAGTTGTGCCGAGCGGCGGCGTAGGCAGGGCTAAGACGGACTGCTCTGTCGAAATGAGTGCGGGCGAGATTCGTTTCGCCGCGGCCGTCGAGCTGAAGGGCGAGGTTGTTATGGGCCGCGGCGAGGTCGGGGCGCAGGCGAATCGCCTCTCGAAATTCGGCAATGGAAGCTTCGGCGTCACCGATCGAGGCGAGCGTCACGCCGAGATTGAGGTGCGGCTCGGGCATCTCGGGATTTGCAGCGATCGCGCGGCGGAATGCAGAGACGGCATCGGCAAGCCGGCCGCTGTCTTTGTACGCAGTCCCGAATGCGTTCAGCGTCTCCACGCTGTTGGTGTCGAGCACGGCGGCGCGTTCGAGCACACCGATAGCGCGTTGCGGTTGTCCGGCAGCATGGTAAGCGGCGCCGAGGCCACGCAGAGCCGGAGCGAGATCGCGAGACCGCGCGAGCGCCTGTTCGTACCAGCGGATCGCGTGCAGCGGCCGGCCTGAGTTGCGCAGCGCTTCGGCCAAATCATAATAAGATCCGGCTTCTTTCGGTTTCAGCCTTGCGAGGGCGGCCTCGAGACGCGGAATCCCTTCGACCAGATTCGCTGCTTCCCGAAGCTGCGCGACGGCCTCGTACAACTCGTCGGTGAATTTCGGCGGGTATAGGGGTGTAACTCGCCCAAGCCGTGAGTTGTCGTCGCGCTCGTGAAGTTCTGGCTTTTGCGCCAGCAGATCGCCGGCCGGGTGCTGCCGCTGGATCAGATGGTCGGTCATGATCACGTGCACCGCGTCATCGGTGCGGCGTTTCGGCATGTGGCATCCTGCGCAGTAGTTCGACACAGCGATAGTGTGCCGCGGCGCCTCGTGGCACTGCCGGCAGACCGTGGCGTAGTGAGTCACGGCAGCGGCGCCACGCGGCACGTCGTGCGGGTTGTGGCAGGTGGTGCAGGTCAGCTTTCCGCCGCTCGCCTGGTAGCAGCGCGATTCGAGGAAGCGCGAGCCGGCGCTGACGACCTCGAATGTCTTACTCCGCTCTGCTTCCGGTGCGAGGTCGAAATGCAGCATGTAATCGCGCAGCGGCTCGCCGGCCCGATACGAGAACGCAGCGCGGTCGTAGCGCCGGATCGCGAACGGAAGCCGGCGCGAGGTCGATTGCAGATGGCACTGGAAACAAACGTCGAGCTGGCGGTTGTGGCTGAGGCGGCTCGGGCTGACGATGCTCGATCGGATGCGGTCTCGTGCGGCACCCGCTCGTGCTGCTTCGACGTGCGCGCTCCCGGGCCCATGGCAACGCTGGCAGTCGATGCCTTCCGGGATGCGGCCCGGGAACAGCGGTGGCTTGCCGAAGGCGTCCGCTCCGGCCGGCATCTCCGGGTAGCCGTTGTGGCAAAACATGCAGTCGAAGCCAATCTCGCGGCGGAAGTCGGCGTGGTCGGGTCGGTCGTAGCCTGGCGCCATCGCCCAGAAGCCGCCTCGCTCGGCGTACCACGCGAGGGGCAGCGCCGCGAGACGACCGTCGGCCGCGCGCGAGACGTAGCTGCGCGCGTGGTTGCCGGAGCCGAGGACGTAGTCGATCGATTTCTCCATGCCTCCGTCTTCACGCCGCCGCATGAAGTATCGGTCCTTTTCGCGGCGGATTTCAAAATGGCGTTCGGAGGCCGCGTGATAGTAGCTCGCCGCGTCAGGCGTGTTCTTCGGGTTGACGCGATAGAACGACCGCGCCATGCCGGTGCGGCTGTACGTTTCAGAGATCTTCGGATGGCAGGCGGCGCATTGCGCGGCGTCGATGAACACCGGGGTTGCCGACGCAGCGAACAAAAGAGCGGCGGCGCCCACCAGCATGCGGCGTACTGTATCACGTGCAACCTGTGCTATCTGTATTGGAACGCTTGTCTATGTATAAAACTCTTTGCGTCGTCGCTGTGATGACCATGCCGTGGGGGCTGGCCGCCCAGTCGAGCCGGGTTTTCCGGGCCGGCGCGGCCACGAGCAACATCACCCCGCCGATCGGATCGCCGATCGTCGGCGGCTGGAACGATCCGCCCTCCACTCACGTGCATGACGAGTTGCATGCTCGCGCGCTGGTGCTGGACGACGGCTCGACGAAGCTGGCGATCGTACTCTGCGACAACGTCGGCATCGCGCGGGTCGTCTTCGACGAAGCCAAAAGGATGATCCAGGAGAAGACCGGCATCCCGCCGGAGAACATGCTGATGGCGGCGACGCACACGCACTCGGCGAGCAATGCGCGCGGGAACCGGCATATTTTGGGCGGGCCGCTCGACGATTATCAGCGCTTCCTCACGATGCGCATTCGCGATGCGGTCTTCCGGGCGGTGAACCAGCTCGAGCCCGCTCGGATCGGCTGGGGCGTGGGCGCAAATGACAAGCAGGTCTTCAATCGTCGCTGGAAGATGAAGGAAGGCAGCAAAGAGCTGAGGAATCCCTTCGGCGGTGTGGACCGGGTGCGGATGAACCCGCCGGCCAATCACCCCGACCTCATCGAGCCCGCCGGGCCGACCGATCCGTCGATTCACTTCCTCTCGGTCCAGTCCACCAGCGGCCGGCCGATCGCGCTGCTCGCGAATTACTCGCTGCATTATGTCGGCGGTGTGCGAGGCGGCGACATTTCCGCGGACTATTTCGGCGTGTTCGCCGAGGAGATTCGGAAGCTGTTCGGTGCCGAGCGTCAGGATCCGCCATTTGTTGGCATTCTGTCGAACGGCACGAGCGGAAACATCAATAACATCAACTTCCGGCCCGACCCGCAGGCGAAGCGATACAAGCCGTACGAGAAGATGCGGATCGTCGCGAATGAGGTGGCGGCCGAGGTGTTCAAGGTCTATCAGACGGTCGATCACAAGGAGTGGGTGCCGCTCGCCAGCGCGCAGCGTGAGCTGATGCTCGGCATCCGCGTGCCGGCTGCGGACGAGTTCGCGTGGGCCGAGCAAACGCAGAAGTCGCCGCCGAAGTTCCATCAGCACGAAGAGGTGTACGCCCGCCGAGTGCTCGCGATGAAGGACTGGCCGCGGGAGATTCCGCTGATCCTGCAGGCACTCCGGATCGGCGACGTAGGGATCGCGGCGATTCCGAACGAGGTGTTTGTCGAGATCGGGCTCGATATCCGGAAACGCAGTCCGCTGAAGCCGACCTTTACGATCGAGCTGGCGAACGGCTCGTATGGGTATCTGCCCACGCCGGAGCAGCACAAGGTAGGGGGCTACGAAACGTGGCGGGGCACGAATTTGCTCGAGGTCAATGCTTCGCCGAAGATTGCGGACGCGGTGGTCGGGCTGCTTGAGAAGGTTTCGGGGCGTTAGTTGAACAGCCGCTGCTGCGGCGCTTCGTGCAGCCGCAGGAGGCATTTGACTGCGGTTTCGGCGAGCAGTTCTCCGCAACCCGCGCCGCAGCGCGTGTTCGTCGCTTCGTAAGAACCTTCCTGCAGGCCCTTGCGATTGGGGACATAGCGGATCCAGTCGAAGGCGAGTTCGTTGATGATCGTGTAGCGGAACGGCGAGCCGCGTTTGATCGCGAGTCCGAGCTCGACGAAGATTTCGCCGGGCAGGCCCACCCACGCGAGATCGTTGCCGATCGCGATGACTGAGACTTCGCTTTCGAAGGGACGGCCGTTTTGTTTCTCTGCGAACAGGACTTTCTGCACGTAGACGCGCTCGAGAAGTGTCATGGCTTTCCCGGTTGTCTTCTCGCGATCGATGCGCGCGCGCGCCTTTTCCACTTCTCCCGGTTTGAGTTCGATCGGCGGGAGTTGAACGGTTTCGCGCGCGACACGGATGGTGTCTGCGGTCACAGGCTCCAGCTTCTTGTACGTGCGCAGAACTTCGGCGGCGAGGATCGTGCCGATGCGGGCTGGCTCCTCCGGGCCCGGACGTACACGGGGCTGCTTCACGTCGATGTGATTGATGTTGCCGGCGGTCCCGATCGAGAACAGCGTCAGCATGTCGGGGCCTTTGACGGCCGCCAGCCGCTTCGCCAGCACGCCGGCGTAATCCGCCGAGTACACGTTTCGGCCGAGGGTGTCGAGATGCATGGCGTAGTTGACCAGCGTCGCCAGCGGCTTGCCGTCGGTCGTTTCGACATAGACAACCGGCACGTCGGGGTCGACAGGACCGACGGGACGCACGATGTTCGGGTTCAGAACGCCCGGGTTGAAGACGACGGTTCCGTCCTTCATTCGGAAACGGCGGTTGAAGGGCAGCGACTCCTCGCGTCCGATCACCGCCGAGATGCGAGCGGGCTTCCGGTTCTGCCAGGCTCGCGCCACCGCGTCTGCTATCGAGTTCACGAGGAAATCGCCGTAGCGCCTGGCTTCGTCCGCCTCAGGACCCGCCGTGGGAGCAACGAGCGCAGGGTAAGGCGATGGACCGCCCCAGCCGGGCACCGACGCCGTGTGCGTGTGCGTAGCCGAGATCATCACGTTCGCACCCGGAATGCCGGTGCGCTCCTGAATCAGGCGGCGCGCACGGTCAACGGTGGATCTGTTGACGACCGCGAGATCGCAAACGACGATGGCGGCGGCAGTACCGTCCTTCTCGAACACGGCTGCTTTCGCGTAGATGTCATCGAGCACTTCTTTGACGCCGCCGGTGGCGGCGCTCGGCGTGATCGCCACAGCCGCGCCGCCAAACTGCAAACCGGCTGCGCACGCGGCAGCGGTCAACATCAACAAGCAGGCGGAGAGACGCATCGGAGGCTCCCAGCATATCGGGAAGTTTCGGTATTGGCAACGAGAGTTCGGCTGCGAACCGGGTGCTATACTCACTCGCGATGCCCCGTGTGATGCTCAGCCGACGTGTGTTTGCGGGCCTGCTGCCTGGCGCGTTTCTTGCGCAGGGGCAGGCGCCATCCGACCAGCGCAAGCCGATTTTCAATGGTACGGACCTCAGCGGCTGGTCCATCCGCGAAGGTCCGGAATCTGCGTTTTCCGTGAGCGAGGGAGCGATCGTGGGCTCGCCGTCCGCCGATTACCCGGCGTGGCTGGCGACCGATCGTGAGTACGAGAACTTCGATCTGAGCTGCGAGGTGTTTTTCAGAGGCTGGTCCGACGGCGGCATCTACATCCATGCGCCGCAGCACGGGCCGCCGGGATCGTGCGGGATCAAGGTCAACATCTTCCATCAGAAGGACGACAAACCCGTCCCCAACTCGATCGGTGGGTTGTCCTCGCTCGTCGCGCCGCTGCGGGCGGACGTGCACCGTCCGGGCGAGTGGAATTCGCTGCGCGTGCGAGCGGACTGGCCCTCGCTGCGGGTTTGGATCAACGACACGCTGGTGCAGGATGCGAAGCTCGATGGGACGCCCGAGCTCGCGCGGCGGTTGCGCGCCGGGCGCATCGGGCTGTTGACGCTGGGTTATCCGCTGCGTTTTCGCAACGTTCGAATTCAGGAGCTACCTTCAAAGATTACGTGGAAGACGCTGTACGAAAGGCCGGAAGATCTGCAGAACTGGTTCGTGTCAGAGTCGGCGGAGCGTACGCCGGTTCGATTTGAGCCGCTGGGCCGTGTGCTGCGTGCCGACGGAGTCGGGCACATCGCGACGAAAGAGCTGTTCCGCGATTTCGAGCTCGAGCTGTACATTCGGGGTGCGCACCGGCATAACGGCGGTGTGTTGTTCCGCTCGGCGGGGAAGGGTCTGAAGGACCCGAGACATTACGAGATCCAGTTGCACGATGTTCGCGAGGCACATTTCCCCACGGGATCGCTCTACTACACGAAACGCGCGATCTATCCGCCGATCGAAGATGAACGGTGGTTCCTCTTTCAGCTCGGCGCGAACGGGCCGAACTGCTGGGTACGGATCAACGGCGAGACGGTGATGGAGTACGAGCAACTGAAGGACCTCGAGCCCGGCCACATTGAGCTGCAGGCGCATCAGGCGGGAAAGTGGCTGGAGTTCAAGCGCGTGCGATTGCGCGAGATCTGAAGTGACGCGGAGACGCGAATGGGTTGTGCGCGGGCTGCTTGCCGTTGGCGTGCCCCTCTGTCTTCTGGCCATGGCCGAGGCCGCCCTGCGCATGGCCGGCGTCGGATACCGGCCGGACTTTTGGATTCCAATTCCGGGTCGGCCGGCGCTCACTACGAACGAGAAATTCGGGTGGCGCTTCTTCCCTCGGCGCATCGCGCGCACGCCCGTGCCTCAGTTACTAGCCGAAAACAAACCGGCGGGAACGCGGCGCGTGTTCGTACTGGGTGAATCGGCCGCGATGGGCTTTCCCGAGCCGGCATTCAGCGTCACGCGGATGCTCGAAGTGCTGCTCGGCGACGGCTGGGAAGTTCACAACGCGGCGATGACCGCGATCAACTCGCACGCGATTCTGCCGATCGCGCGGGATTGTGCGCGGCGGAGTCCCGATTTCTTTGTTGTGATTGCCGGCAATAACGAGGCGATAGGCCCGTGGGGACCAGCGACGGCATTCGGCCGCGCGGGTCTCCCGCTCCCGCTGATCCGGTTTGCGATCGCGGCGGAAGAGATGCGCCTCGGACAGGTGCTGGCGCGCATGACTGCCCGCGAAGCGGCGAGCGAATGGCGCGGCATGGAGATGCTCGCGCAGCAGCAGCTCGCGGCGGACGATTCCCGGCTGGCGCCCATGTACGCGAACTTTCGTTCTAACATGACGGAGATCATGCGCGTTGGCAAAAGCGCGGGAGCGAAGGTGGTGCTCGTGACAGTACCGGTGAACCTGCGCGATGTTCCGCCGTTTGCGGGCGAGGCGGCGATCGCGCGTTACCGAAAGGCAGAATATGCGGCCGCGCGGGACCTCGATACGCTCCGTTTTCGGACCGATTCACGGCTGAACACCATCACGCGCGAGGTCGCGACAAGCACGGGAGCGGTGCTGGCGGATGCCGAGCGCGAGTTCGGCGTCGCAGGCAACGATCTGTTCTACGAGCACGTTCACTTCACGCCCTCCGGAACCGACAAACTGGCGCGTATCGTGGTCAGTGCAATCGGCGGCGGAACTGACGTTACGCCTGAAGACGTGCGGCGCAGGCTCGCGCTGACGGATTGGGACGAGGCTCGCATGTGCGCCCAGGCAATGTCACTCGCTGCGCGTGCCCCCTTTCGCGCGGAGCACCGGCGTGCGTGCAACGCTGCGGAGCCGCTCGCGGCAGCAGCCGTGCCGCAATATGAGGCGGCGATCCGAGCACGACCCGCTGACCTGCAGCTCCGCATGCGCTACACCGAATTGCTGCGGGAGGCAGCCCGGCCGCAGCAGGCGGCAACGGAGTTCGCGAAGCTCATCGATGTGCTCCCCGGCAGAAAGGCGTTTCATGCGGGACGCGGCGCAGCGCTGGCGGATTCCGGCGACTTCGCGGGGGCGCGCGCGGAGTACGAGCGTGCGCTCGCGCTCGATCCCGAGTACGAAGTTGCGCACTTCGGGCTGGGGATCGCCTACAGCCGCGCTGGGGATCAGGCGGCAGCGATCCGCGCCTACCAGCGCGCCATCGAGATCAATCCGCAGTACGCGGAGGCGCGGAACAATCTCGGCCTGGTGCTGCTCGCGGCGAACCGGCTGGGCGAGGCTCGGGAGCAATTCGCGAAGGCAGTCGAGGCACAGCCGAGTTTTTCAGGCGCTGCCTACAATCTCGCGCGCGTGCAGGCGAAGCTCGGAGACGTGAATGGGGCCGTGGCGACGCTGCGTGGCGTCGTAGAGCAGCGGCCGAATTGGGCCGAGGCTCATGCGGCTCTGGGGGAGGCCGCGTCTGCCCGCGGCGACTTCGTGGCGGCGCTCGCGTCCTGCGAGACCGCGCTGCGCCTGAAGCCTGATTATGCAGAGGCGCACTATAACGCCGGTCTGCTGCTCGCGCGGGTGGGGCGGCTGGAGGAGGCGGTCAGCCGCTATAAAGAAGCGATCCGCCTGCGGCCCGGCTATGCCGAGGCGCACAACAACCTGGGGACGGCGCTGGCACGCCGCGGCGAATACAGGCAGGCGGCGACGGAGTTCCGGACGGCGGTGGAGCTGCAGCCGAACAATCCCGCCGCGCGGCGAAATCTCGAACTGGCGTTGCGGGCGGTGGCGGACAAACGGTGAGCTGGCGACGATTTGCTCGCGGCGTCGGCGAAGTGCAGGCTCGGCTGCTCCTCGCGATTGTTTATTACGTAGTGCTCCCGCTGTTCGCGATCGTCGTGCGCTTCGGTGAGGATCCTTTCCAGGGTGGCTGGCATGCACGCGCCGACTCCGAACCTGCGCGAGCTGCCCGACGGCAGTCCTGACCGCAAATGCGCGTTCTCGGAATCTCGTGTTACTTCCACGACGCGGCGGCCGCGCTCGTCGACGACGGACGGTTGATCGCAGCGGCCGAGGAAGAGCGGTTTTCACGGCAGAAGCACGACGCCGGGTTCCCGGCACACGCGATCGAGTTCTGCCTGCGGACCGCAGGAATCTCGGCGAGCGAACTCGATCGAATCGTCTTCTACGAAGAACCGTTCCTGCGGCTGGAGCGACTGCTCGTGTCGGCACTGTGGACGTTCCCGCGATCACGTCGACAGTTTCAGGAAGCGATGATCTCGTGGCTCGGCGACAAGATCTGGGTGCGGCATCAGATCGAAGACCGGCTCGGGGTGCCGGCTTCGCGTATTTTCTTCACTGAGCATCACACGTCTCATGCGGCGAGCGCGTTTCTTGCCTCTCCTTTTGAAGATGCCGCGATCCTGACCGCGGACGGCGTGGGTGAATGGACGACCACGAGCATCGCAGTGGGATCGGGAACCGACATCCGCGTCCACGAGGAGATCCGGTTCCCGCACTCGCTTGGCCTGTTTTACAGCGCGTTCACTGCTTTTCTGGGCTTCGAAGTGAATGAAGGCGAGTACAAGGTGATGGGCCTCGCGCCATATGGGCAGCCGCGCTATATCGATCAGGTCAGAAAGCTCGTTCGACTGCAGCGCGACGGCACCTTCGAGCTCGATCTGGATTACTTCGCATTTCAGAACTCGACAGACCGGACATTCAGCGGACGGTTTGTCGATCTGTTTGGACAGCCGCGGCGTCCCGACGCCGACTGGCGGCCGTATGCTGATCTCGCGGCGAGCGTCCAGGCGGTGACCGAGGAGGCGATGCTCGGGCTGGCACGGCGAGCTCGCGAGCGAACGGGCCTGACGAAGCTGTGTCTTGCCGGAGGTGTCGCTCTGAACAGCGTCGCGAATGCTCGTCTGCTGCGGGAATCGGGCTTCGACGAGATTTACGTGCAGCCGGCAGCCGGCGACAGCGGGGGAGCGCTGGGAGCGGCGCTGCTGGGATCGGAGCGACGCGGGTTCGTCATGGACCACGCTGGTTGGGGCGCTGAATATCCAAATGTGCGCGACGTACTGCGAGCCGAGGGCGCAGCGTTCACGAAGTTCAATGACGAGCAGCAACTGCTCGATCGTGTCGTGGAGTTATTGGTGAGCGGCCGCGTCGTTGGCTGGTTCCAGGGAAGGTTCGAATGGGGACCGCGCAGCCTCGGCAATCGCAGCATTCTTGCCGATCCGCGGCGTGCCGACATGAAGGATCGCGTGAACTCCGCCGTAAAGTTCCGTGAGCCGTTTCGACCATTTGCTCCGTCGGTGACTGCTGACTGCGCCGGTACGTGGTTCGGCCTCGAGCGTGCGGCGGAGCACTATCCGGCGCGATTCATGCTCTATGTCGTCCCGGTGCGGGAGGACCGGCGAGCGGCGATTCCGGCGGTTACGCACGTGGACGGGAGTGCTCGGGTTCAGGTGGTGCGTCGCGGGGCCAATCCGCGGTTCCATCGCCTGCTCGAGACGTTTGGCGCGGCGACGGGAGTGCCAGTGCTGCTGAATACATCCTTCAATGTGCGGCGCGAGCCGATCGTCGCATCACCTGCAGATGCGCTGCGGACCTGGCGCGCCAGCGGGTTGGACGCGGTCGTGTTGGAGAACTGCCTTGTGGAGAAGGTGCGATAACATCGGGCGATGCGGGTTCGCAGAACCATCGAAAGCCGGTCGAGCATCGCCGTCGAACTGCTTTCGTTCTTCTGGCAGCGGCGCTGGTGGTGGCTCACGCCGCTCGTGCTGCTGCTTGTCGGTCTCGCTGTTCTGCTGGCGTTCGCGCAGAGCTCGGCATTATCGCCGTTTATCTACACGCTCTTCTGACCGCTATGAGATCTCCGGCGGCACGTTGCCGTACGGCCACGGCCGCGGCGGGCCGGGTGCAGCGCGCGGCGGTTCGGGCATGCGGCCGGGCGTGAGGCTCGCGGCCAGCTCCAGAGCAGTTTCCGTAATCTGTCGTCCCGCCGTCGGCACCAGGTTCGAGTAACTGGTGAGACGGGTTTCGTACCCTCCGCCGTGCGGGCCGAACGCTTCTTCGGTCGGGACGTAGCCAACGGCTCCGTTCGCGTACGCCACCGGCATCGTGAGCGGGAAGCGGCTGCCTTTGCGCATCTGTAGTCCGTATTCGCAGAACAGTTCGGCCGGGTTCGCGAGGAAGACGGCAGGCCCGACCTGCACCGCCTGCACCTCGACCTCGGACTCCTTCGCCTTCTGCAGCCGCGCGTCGAGCATCACAGTCTCCTTCGCAAAGATCCACTCCGTCATGCCGGCTCGCTTCGGGTCCATGCGCACGATCTCGTTGGCGCGGCGCAGATGTTCGGGAGAAGGTGGACGCCGTGGGATGCGCAGCACGCGCGAGGCAGCCGCAACCGGCGTGAGTGAACCTCGATGCATACTGAGCAGCACCCGGACCGCTTCCGCGCCCACACACCCACCGACCAGCCGCGCTTCGGCATCGCCCGCCATGCGCCGATACGGAGTGCGATTGTCGACTTGCGTCACGTCGCCCGCGGTGCCCTGCAGGAACACGACGACGAGATCGTGATCGAACGCGCCGCGAATCGCCTGCTCGAGGTAGTAGATCCAGTTCGCCGAGATGCCTCCGGGATTCGTGGTCGCGTGGCAGCAGTAGTTCACGACACAACCGCGCAGCCGGCCATTCGCGTCCCAGCCGCCGATGACGCCGACGACGGGATCGATGGGACCAGCGGGTTCGATGATTTCGGGATTCCCCTGTCCCGGATGCGTCCAGCTCTGGCCATTCTTCATCCGGAAACGGCGGTTGAACGCGACCTGATCTTCGTAGCCAGCGCCGGCGCCGCACACGCCAGGCCCACGTCGCGTGTCGGCCGTGACGACGGCGTTTACGATCGCACGGCGCACCCGCTCCGTGTACACGGGATCGTCGACCGTCGATTGCTCATAGGCGAGCTTGCGCACGAATTCAGGGGCGTGATCGTATTCGCCGCGCTCGATCATGCCGACCGGTCCGCTCGAATGGGAATGCGAAGCGCAGATCAGCACGGCATTCGCCGGGATGCCGGACTTGCGCGCGATTTCTTCGCGAGCCTCGACCACGATCCTGCGCCCGATCGCGCTTGCATCAATACCGACAAGCGCCACGCGCTGCTGGCCATCGCCGAAAACCGCAGCGCGCACTTTGCAGGGATCGTGCAGGCTCGTGTGGTACGACTTGCCGTAGCCGCCCGGCTGCTCCATGCCAATATCGGGCGTAATGTCCTGCTCAGCGAAACCCGCGGACGCGCCGTCGGCAGCGATCGACAGCTCAGGTACGGCAACGGACACGGCCGCGCCGGCAGCAAGAAAGGTACGTCGTTTCATCGCGCGTTCTCTCCTGTTCACGAAAGCTGCGGCGGTACGTTGCCGTACGACCACGGATGCGAGCCGATTCCCGAGCTATCCGGCGTGAACGGCGCGGCCTTTGGCGGTTCGGGAAAGCTCCCCGGCTTGAGGCGTTTCGCAAGCTCGATGCCGACTTCCACCATCTTCCGGCCGGCGGCAGGTTCGAGATTGGAGTAGCTCGTGAGCCGCGTTTCGTAACCGCCGCCGGTTTTGCTCAGCGCCTCTTCCGTGGGCACGTAGCCGACGGAGCCATTCGCCAGTTCCACCGGGAACGTCAGCGGGAAGCCGCTGCCGGCGCGCAGATCGAGACCCAACTGGCAGAACATCTCACCCGGCGCGGAGATGGCAACGACCGGGCCGACCTGCACCGTCTGGACCTCGACCTCGATGGTCGGCCATTTCTCCAGATGCGCCGCGAGCATCACCGTCTCCTTAGCGAACGTCCACTCCGTGGCGTCCGTGCTCCTGCGGTCGCGCTGTACGATCTCTCGCGCACGCTGCAGACGTTCCGAACTTGGGCGGCGGCGCGCGATCTGCATCACACGAGCACTCGCAGCAACCGGCGCGGCTGATCCTGCGTGCGTTTTCAGAAGCACGCGCGCCGCCTCCGCACCCACTCGTCCACCGACGAGTTCCGCATACTCCGTGCCGGTCGGCTGTCGGTACGGGTTGCGATTGTCCACTTGCGTAACGTCGCCGCAGAAACCCTGGAGGAACACCACCCCGACCTGCGGGCCGAGCATCCCCTGCATCATGCGCTCCATGTAATAGATCCAGTTCGCGGAGATGCCGCCCGGACTGGTCGTGGCGTGACACGAGTAATTGACGACGCAGCCT
>DASSSG010000238.1:0-5079 GCA_035708545.1 Bryobacteraceae bacterium
AGCGCTGAGGCAAGCGCCGCCATCCCGAACCAGAGACGCTTAGGCGAACATCAATTCAGACGATCGTTTCGGTTCGCGTGTCCCAGCGCATCGTGCGGCCATTGCGATACGAGTCCACGGCCATCCGGCACGCGATCGAAACGCGGTAGCCAAGCTCGAAGGGGCAGTTGGGCGTGCCGCCGTTGCGCATGCAGTCGAGGAAGTTCTGGATGTGCGCGGCGGTCTCATTGCGCGCGCTGCGGGTCTGACCGACAAGCTCGGTGCCCTGCGGCCGGTTCACTTTCTGCGGAGTGTAGCGGATCTGCTGCCCCTTCGAGACAGTGCCATCGGTGCCGAGGACGTCTTCACTGACACCCAGATGGTTATTGCCGAATCCCGAATCCCATGTGAAGAGCATCTCTTCCGGCTGCTCCATGGACACGTTCATGGTGTCCGGAACCTCGCGGCCGTCCTTCCAGAGGTACACGCCGCCGGTCATGTTGACGGCTCGCGGGATTTGCAGGTTGAGCGCCTTGTACCAGAAGGACACCTGGTGGCACATGTTTTCGTACACATTGCCGCCTGAATAGTCCCAGAAAAAGCGCCAGTTGATATAGCGGTTCGCGTCAAAATCGCGCTTCGGCGCTTCGCCCAGGAAGGATTTCCAGATGATGTTCTCCGGATTCATGTCCGGCTGCACGGGGCGCGACCACTGCGGCTTGCCGTGCGGCGTGTTGCGATACATGTGCGCGTGAACGGCGGTGATGCGCCCCATCAGGTCGGGTTTGAGCAGGGTCGCGGCATCGGTCATCAGCCCCGACGAAGTCGACTGATGCCCGATCTGCACGACACGCTTCGCCTTGTTCCAGGCGGCACGCATGCTCTTCGCGTGTTCGACCGAGAACGCCATCGTCTTTTCCTGATATACATGCTTACCCGCGTCGAGCGCGGCGACAAAATGCTCGGCATGGAGGTGCTGCGGGGTTGCTATGATGACCGCGTCGATCGTTTTGTCGTCCAGAAGGTACCGGTGATCAAGATAGGTCTTCGCGCCGGGGACGACCTGCGTGGCGGCTTCGAGCCGTTTGGTGTAGATGTCGGCGAAGGCGGCGAAGTCGACCCCCGGGAGGCGGATGGCTTCGCGAACCAGTTGCATGCCACGATCGCCGGGACCGATGATGCCCATGCGGACGCGATCGTTGGCTCCGAGCACCGAGCCCGGCGCCGCGATGGTCGTGGCCAGGCCGGATGCCATGTGGCCGAGAAAATTCCTGCGGGAACTCATGGACGTGGGGAACTCCGATTCGGGGGTTTAGTTACAGTTTACTAGTAGTAGTTACGGTTCAGGAGATGAGAGATGGCCGTTGAGTCGGCGGTTCGCGCGGCAGCACCCGCGACCGTCGAGGATTTCGCGCAGGCGCTGCGGGACGCCGGCGCTGCCGGCCGCAGCATCGAACTGCGCGGCGCCGGATCGAAACAGCGGATGGCGGGCCCGGTCGCGGCGGCGGAGGTGGCGATCTCGACCGCGAGCCTGCGCCGCGTTCTGCAGTACGAGCCCGACGACCTCACGATTTCGGTTCAGGCAGGAATGCCGTGGCGGGAACTGGCGGCACTGCTCGCCACGCATCGGCAGATGATTGCGCTTGATGCGCCTTTTTTCGACACGGCGACCGTCGGCGGCATCGTGGCGGCGAACACCTCCGGGCCGCGCCGCAGGCTGTACGGGACGGCGCGCGACCTCATTATCGGCATGAAGTTCGTCACGCTCGAAGGCAAGACGGTCTCTTCCGGCGGCATGGTGGTTAAGAACGTGGCGGGGCTCGATATGGCGAAACTGATGATCGGGTCGTTCGGGACGCTGGCGGCGATCGCAGTCGTGAATTTCAAAGTGCTTCCGATTCCCGAGGCGACGCGCACGTTCGTGCAGCGGTTCGAATCTGCCGACGAGGCGTTTGCCGCGCGCGACCTGCTGCTGCGCAGCGTGCTCCAGCCGGCAGCGCTGGACATGCTGAACCCGGCCGCGAGCGTGCGTGTCGGACTCGACGGGTGGGCGCTGGTTCTGGAGGCCGCGGGAACGGCGGCCGTGCTCGAGTGCTATTCCGCGGAGTTGCCTCGGGCCGAGAGGATCGAGGGCGAGCCGCAGCGGGCGCTGTGGGAAGCGATACGCGAATTCACGCCACGGTGGCTCGCGGAGAACCCCGACGGCGTTGTGGTGCGCCGATCGGTCACGCTGACGGGAGTCGCCGATGCGATGCGATCCGCTATGGGCCCCGCGGTCGCGCGGGCGGGAAACGGGATCGCGTATTTATACGGCGAGCGCGCCGCGAGCGGCCGCGGGGCCGTGGTCGAGTTTGCGCCGCAGCCGTTTCGCGAGCGCGAGGTGCTCTGGCCGGAGCCCGGCAGTGATTTCGAGTTAATGACGCAGGTGAAGCGATTGTTCGATCCCGGCATGTTGCTGAACAAGGGGCGCCTCTATGGCCGCATCTGAGACCGCGCTGCACGAGGTCGCGAAGTTCGGCGATAAGCCGACCACGGCCGATCTCGATCGCTGCGTGCATTGCGGGCTCTGCCTGAACGCGTGCCCCACCTATCGCGTGCTCGGTGTCGAGATGGATTCGCCGCGAGGCCGCGTTTACCAGATGGTGCAGGTGTCGAGTGGCACAGAGGAGATCAATCCCGATTACATCGAGCACCTCGACTTGTGTCTGGCGTGCCGAGCCTGCGAGAGCGCGTGCCCGTCAGGCGTGCAGTATGGCCGGCTTATCGAGGCGGCGCGCGCCGAGATAGAGAACAAAACCGCGAGGCCGTGGCACGCCCGGTTGGCGCGGAACCTGATTTTCCAGTGGCTGCTGCCGTCGCGGGCCGGGCTGCAAGCCGCGGCGGCGATGCTCTGGTTTTATCAGAGGACCGGTCTGCAGCGTCTGATTCGGAACACGCACTTCCTGACCGGCCGGCTGGCGGACATCGAGGCGCTGTCGCCGGCAGCCGAGTTTCCGACCTTCTTTCGCCAGTACGGAAAGGTTTTTCCGGCGGAGGGCGAGCGACGGTACAAGGTGGCGCTGCTCGGCGGTTGTATCGCCAACGTCAGCTTCGCGCGGCTGAACGAGGCCACAGTCCGGGTCCTGCAGAAGAACGGGTGCGAGGTGCACGTCCCGGACGGGCAAACCTGTTGCGGCGCTTTGCACGTGCATGCGGGCATGCGGGAGCAGGCGCGGATGCTGGCGCGGCGGAATATTGATGCACTGATCGGCCGCGGGTACGACGCGATCATCACGAACGCGGCGGGTTGCGGATCGACGCTGAAGGAGTACGACGAGCTGCTCGAGCACGACGCAGAGTACCGGGGACGCGCGCGGGAGTTTCGCCGCCTCATGAAGGATATTAACGAGTTCCTTGCGACCATCGAGCTCAACCGCGCCGGTCTGAGCCCATTACCCTACCGCGTCACTTACCAGGACTCCTGTCATCTGGCGCACGGGCAGAAGATCCGCGCAGCACCGCGGCAGTTGCTGCGCGCGGTGCCGGGATTGATACTGCGGGAGATGCCGAACGCGGATATCTGTTGCGGCAGCGCGGGGATTTATAACGTTGTCCAGAACGCGATGGCGATGGAGATTCTGGAGCGCAAGATGGCGAGCGTGAACCTGGTGGATCCGGACGTCATCGTCACGGCCAATCCGGGCTGTATGATTCAGTTACGGGCGGGGGCTATGTTGCACGGGCGGGGCCAACGCGTCGCACACGTTGTGGAGATTCTTGATGAGGCGTACGCTGCGGCGCCGGGGAATCAGGCGTGAGCCGAGTAGACGCTGACGACCGCGACCGTCGGCCGCTCGAGAGCTGCCATCTCTGTTTTCCGAGCGATACGTACTCCGGCCCACATGAGCGCGACGACCGCCGCTATCGCAAGTAAGAAACGAATCAGCATCACAGCACCCCCCTCTGTCGTCGAGCATCCGCCTGCCGGCGTCGCGATTAGCTCTAACGCAGACCTTTATATCTTCGGTTGCGGACCGACGGAGCTACATAGTTCGGAGCGCAATCCGGTGCCTGGTACTCCGAGACCGGGCATGTTCATTACAGATGTAGGATATTACAGCAGCGTTACAAGAAAAGCAACTGGGCACTTCACTTATAGCCCGTGGTGTTCACCGTATACTCGTCGGCAGCGGACGGAATACGGGACGGCGCTGCCTCGCTCGAGCTGTGAGTTCGATGACCTCCTGGAAGTACTGCTCCAGGCGGCACGTGCCGTATTTTGGAGCGATTACATCCGTTTGGGCAACCGCAAGCCCGAATTCGAACAGTGCGTGAATGCGGGGATTCACGATGCGTGTTAACGCCAGTGGGATCCTGAGCAGGGCTGGCTGGAGGTAGCGAATCCGCGGCGGCCGGTCGAGCGCCTCGAACGCGAGCTGGACGATCTTCTTGCGGGTGTAGATCTCAGGTCCGCCGATGGCCAACTCCGCTTGCCTGCTTGCGAGCGCTTCGACGCACGCGCGCGCCACGTCGCCCTCGTAGATCGGGTTCGTCTGCGCGCGGCCGTCGCCGACGATGATGCCGCGGTTCTTCCACGCCATGCGAAGCAACTCGAGGAGGAAGCCATAGAAGCCCGTCGGGCGCACCACGGTGCAGGCGAGACCGGAAGTAGCCAGCGCAGCGACGAAGCGCCCGTGCGCGCGCGTGTACTCGGTATGCATGAGCTCGCGGGCACAAGCAACCGATACGTACACGAACCTGGCCACGCCCGCGCGACGAGCTTCGGCGAGCAGGTTAGCGTTGCCGTGATGATCGACCTCATCGAAGGATACTCGATTGCCCCAATTGCCGAGCTGCATGGCCGCGCCCGCGCACGAGATCACCGCGTCCACGCCGTCGCAGATGCCCCGCAGCGACGCGGGATCGCGGAGGTCAGCATAGACGGCGTCCGGCTCGAGGCTGATGCCGCGCACGAGCGGGCGCACGTCATGACCTTCGCGCACGAGCTCGTGACGCACATGACGGCCGAGCAGGCCGGAAGCGCCGGCAAGCAGAACGCGCATGTTCGAATCCACTCAGCGGCCGTCTGCGCCGCGGCCGATCAGGCGGAGGTTGCGAATC
>DASSSG010000239.1:0-5027 GCA_035708545.1 Bryobacteraceae bacterium
CGCGGCTTTGAGGGAGGGAAGTTGCCAGATGAACGAGCTGACGAACCGGTGTGTGATGTCGAGGTCCGAGGGGCCGCGCTCGTTTCGGAAGTTAAACGGGTTCGCGGGGGAGTCCCCATCCGTCGATGCGTCGTCGATGAGCTTGCCCCAGGTGTAATTGGTGAGCAGCGTCAGACCGGATGCAAAGCGCTTGTTCAGCGTCAGCTGCATGGAGTGGTAGAGCGAATTTCCGCGGCTGCTCTGGTCTGTGACGGGTCCGAACGTCGGCGCGAGCGGCCGCCGCGCATTCAGGTTCGCTCCCGGCGCGCCGAACACACCCGGATTCAACTCCGATGTCAGGAACAGGTGATTCGCTTTGCTGCCGACGTATGCGGCCGTTGCCACCCAGCTCGAGAAGAACTGCCGCTGCACGTTGAAATTCCACTGCTGCGCGATGGCGTCCCGAAAGTCGGGATTCCACTGCGTGACGGTCAGCGGCAGTACCCATTTGTACGAAGCTTTCTCGGCATCTGTCGCGGGCGGCTGGAACGGGAACGGATTGCCGATGCCGCGATAAGGGTCGAGTACGCCGCCCGGGGGATTGTTGATCGTCAGCTTCAGGCTGAATGGCTGGTTTGTCGCGATCTGATTGTTTGCCTGCTGCCGCACCTGCGAATAAAAGATGCCGTATCCGCCGCGAATGCTGTTCCTTCCGCTGCCGGTCGGATCGATGGCGAAACCGAATCTCGGAGTGGTGTTGCCGAGCCGCCTCCGCAGCAGGGATGACGTCGTACCCGGATCGCCCGGGAACACAATGCCAGCCGGCGCGGTCGGGAATACCCGCGATTTCTGCCAGAGCCGAATCTGCGAGAACTTGTTCAGCTCGTCTCTGAACGGAAACCACGGATCCCAGCGGACGCCGAGATTCAGAGTCACTCGCCGCGACAGCTTCCAGTCGTCCTGCAGGAACAGATCGAGCTCGGTGACGCGCGGCTTGTTGGCGGCCTCGGCGATCTGCTCGTACTGCGTTGGCAGTCCAAGCAGAAAATCAGCCAGGGCGTCGCCGGTGAACGTGTTCCGGAAGCGGATGAAAGGATCGCCGCGGAACAGTTCCTGCAAATCCAGCATCGACCTGCGTACGTCACCACCGAGTTTGAAGAAGTGGCTTCCGCGGTTCCAGCTCAGCAGCTCTGAAAACTGCAGGCCGGTACGGAAGTGGTTCAGCGGGAAGCGCGAGAACGCGTTGAAATAACCGTCGACCTGGGTGTGCATCGCAGCCGGTGCGTCGACGGAGAACGTACGGGTGAAACCCGCACCGAAGTCGTTCCACGTCCTGTTGCCGGGAACGATCGGAATCTGGCGGCGGTCGATGTCGTTATAGCCGAACGTGAAGGTGTTCAGTATGGACGGGCTGACGATGTGCGTGTCGCTGACTGCGAGATTCCAGTTCGTGTATTTGATCGACGCGAAGAAGCCGGGGAGGTTGCCGGTGGCTTCATCGAAGGCATCGTTGTTGTAAACCAGGCGGCCGCTCAACTGATTCGACGCGCTGAAGCGGTGATCCAGCTTTCCCGTGATCTGGTGATTGTCGTTCTTCTGCTGGCTGGCGGTCGAGAGCAGGCCGTTCGCACGGTTAGGCAGAGGGACAAAGGCTTCGAGGAACTTCAGCGCCGCAAGGTTGAGCCGCTCGCGCGGGATTTGACTGTTGGCGAACGTGCCGCCCTGCGGATCGCGCAGAGCCGTGCTGCGTGAGGAGAAGTTCCCCTGCCGTTGCTCGGCGGTGCCCACGGTCGCCGTCACCGCTCCCGGCGCGCTGCGCTCGGTTGTGCCCTGATATGAACCGAAAAAGAACGTGCGGTCGCGGATAATCCTGCCGCCGAAAGTGCCGCCGAACTGATTCCGTTTGAAGGGCGGCACGGTGTTCGAGAAGAAGTTGCGCGCGTTCAGCTTCTCGTTGCGGACAAACTCGAACAGCGTCCCGTGGAAATTGTTGGTGCCCGAACGCGTCACGGCAGCCATAAAGGCGCCCGCGTTGCGGCCGCGATCGGCGCCGTATGCATTTGTCTGGATGCTGAACTCCTCGAGCGCGTCGGGATTGGGAAATACAGACGGCGTATTGAAATAAGGATCGTGGTTGTCACCGCCGTCGAGCTGGTAGTTATTCGAATTCGTGCGCGAGCCGTTGATCGACACCGACTCGTTCTGCGCCTGATCCCGCGCGGCGATTCCCGCGGAACCCGCGGCGAGATACTGCAGCTGGAGGGGATTGCGGCCGTTGAGCGGCAGTTCGACAATGCGGAGGGAATCGACGATTTCGCGAATGGCGCCGGAGCGAGTCTCGACCTGCGCGAGTTCCGCCCGCACCTCGATGGATTCCGTGACGGCGCCGACCTGCAGCGCGACGTTCACCTGCCGGTTTTCGTCAACCTGAACCTGAATGCCCTCCTGCACGAATGTCTTGAAGCCGGAGGCTTCGATGCGGACGGTGTATACGCCGACGGGAAGCCGTGAGATCACGTACGATCCCGACTGGTCGGAGCGGGCGTCGCGGACGGCGCCGGTCCCGCTGTTGATCGCCTGAACCGTCGCCTGCGGCACGGCCGCGCCAGTCGAATCGGTAACTGTCCCGTAGATCGTGACAGTGCCCTGGCCAAAAGCTGCCGCTGCGAGCAGCAGACATGCAAGCGCAAGTTTCATCGATATTCAACCCCGATGTGTAAATCATATCCGGACGCGTATTACGATGGCTGAGAACCCTGAAAACACGGCGTGCGGGTCCGAAAGGATCCCGTGCGCTTCCCGGCAGGTATTGATGATCCGTTCTGCGTGTCGCTGCTTCGTATTAGTGTCTGTGCTGACGTGCCCGGCCTGGAACGCCGAGCGCGCGAAGAATGTCATTCTCTTCCTCGGCGATGCGGGCGGCCTCTCCACGCTGCACGCCGCGAGCATCCACGCATATGGCGAACCCGGAAAGCTGTACGTCCAGCGCATGGCCAGTCTCGCGTTGTCGGAAACATCGTCGGCGGCCGACTGGGTGACCGATTCCGCCGCGGGCATGACGGCCATCGTGACCGGTGTGAAGACGAAGAACGGCGTCATCTCACAAACAGCGGACGCCACGCTGGAGCAGGACGGCGCGCCGCTGAAGACGATCCTCGAATACGCTGAAGAGCACGGTCTCTCGACCGGCGTGATCTCAAACAGCCCCATGGCTGACGCGACTCCGGCCGCGTGCTACGCCCACGCCAGCAGCCGAAAGAAGACGGGGGAGATATTCGCTCAGATTCTGACGCCGCGGTTTGGCAATGGTGTCGATCTGGTTCTGGGCCCTGGCCGGAAAGCCATCCTTGCCGCAACACAGGCTTTGAGTGTCGATCTGGCGGCGGAACTGCCGAAGAAAGGCTATTACTTCGGCGACACGCTCGCCTCCATTCCGGCGACTTCAACGCGAGCAGTGGTGCTCAGCGATGACAGCGATTTCGACATCGCCGCCGCGACCGAGCTGGCTATCCGGATACTCTCGCGAAACAAGAAAGGCTTCTTCCTCATGGTCGAATCCGATCTGCACACCAGCAGAATCGATCGCGGCCTGACTCGCGCCGCGAAGTTCGACCGGCTCATCCAGACCACGGCCGAGAACATGCACCGCAATACGCTCGTGATGTTCACCGCCGATCACTCGTTCGATCTCCGGATATCCGGCAGGGCGGCACGCGGTGACGCGCTCTTCACGACGTTCGACGGCAAACCCGTCCCTGCCCGGTTCGTGACGGTGCCGGGACATCACTCCGCCGAGCACGTCCTGGTCGGAGCCGAAGGCCCCGGGGCGGAACGCGTCCGCGGGTTTCTTTCCAACACCGACCTGTTCCACATCATGATGGCCGCGTACGGCTGGACGCCGGTTGAGATGACCGAAAGCCGCTCGCCCGGCACGGTACGCCGTTAAAGCGGTGGTCTGCGCCGTAGCGCGCAGGAGGCACCGAATCCCGCCGCTCACCTCCGCATATGTTCGTCCAGAAAGGCGAAGACATCACGCTCCCACCTGCTGACGCCGAGATAGATGAAATCGTGCCCCTCTTCCGGCGTGTGCCCCAGTGCCGGATAAATCTTCAGGAGGTGCGGCTTGCCGAGGCGCTGGCGCTCGGCGGCGAGCGTTTTACCGGCTGAGACGGAGTGATCGTTTGCGGCGTGGATGAACAACACCGGCGCGGCGATCCGAGGCATGGCCGGAAGCAGCCGCGCTCGCAATTGTGGAGAGCGATCCCAGCTCAGACCGGCGCCGGAGAAGATCACGAGTGCCCGGAGGTTCGGCTCGTGCTCGGCCATCAGCAATGTGAGCGACCCACCGAAGGAGTGCCCCACTAAGGCAATTCTGCGTACATCGACGTCGGCGAGTGCCCGCAGGTATGCGAGTCCGGCGACGGCGTCCGTCATATCCCGCTCGAGCAACTCAAGCTGCAGCGCGTTCCGTCCCTCCTGCCCGCGCGCGGCGAACTCGCTGTTCATGACGTCCACAGCGCTGGCGCCCTGGTCAGCCGAGAGCCCGATACCCCTCCTGAACAGGAACAGGAATAAGTAGCCGTGACGGGCAAATACGGGTCCGAGACGGTCAGCATTTTGCTCGTACGGACCGAGCCGTTCAAGTTCTTGCCGTGATCGGCCGCTCCCGTGATTCAGCAGAACGGCCGGGAACGGTCTGCGGCCGTGCGGCCTCCAGAGCAGGGCCCGCAGGTTGAGCGTGTTGTTGCGAATGACTACGGTTTCGCGCGTGCCGGACGGCTGGCACTGGGCGGGCACGGTGAGCACGCACATTAAAACCAGCGGCAAGAGAATCAATGTGCACATGTTCGCGATGGCTCTGCTCGGCGCCCGTGACGTTCGCAAACGTTTGCGCGGTCGTTCCACGCCGCCTGGTTCCCGTGCCCGGACATCTTCGCGATTCAGAAATCCAGCCGCAACGCGAACTGCCCCGTCCGGTTCCCTCCGCTGTCGGCACCGCGGGCGCTGGTGATGATGCCGAATGCGCTGCTCGTCACCGTCGTGCTCGG
>DASSSG010000240.1:0-3431 GCA_035708545.1 Bryobacteraceae bacterium
CCGTAGCGGTGCGACTTCTGGATGATGACGTCGGACCTGAGGCCCGTCAGGTCGGGGAGTTGCAGGATCGCCTTCTGATCGGTGCCGGTGACGCAGGCGGCCGTACCACAAGTGAGGGCACTCGCGGCGCCGGCCGTCACCATGGCCGCCTCGCAACCAATGAGCGATGCAATACGTTCGCCAACCTTGTCCTGCAGCTCGATAAGCGGCACATAGCTGCGCGAGGCATATTCGATCGCCTGCACGACTTCGGGAGGCATGAGAGATGCCGTCAGGGTCGTGTACGTGCCGGCGGCGTTGATGAACGTGCGCACACCGAGCTCGCTGAAATAATCGCGGCGCGCCGGAGCGGCGAGAGCGGGCTTACGGGCGAACAGCGGAAGGGCGGCGAGGCGCTGGAGGAAGGCTCGGCGATGTGACATGGCGTGTATTACCTGTGTGCGATGCAGTCTATCTCAACGAGCGACTTGCCGGGAATGCCGCCCGTGGCCGCGATCGTGGTCCTTACCGGCGGCTCGGGACCGAACTTCCCGCGAAAGACTTCGTTCATCGCGTCGTAATCCTTCAGATCGTTGAGATACACGTTGACCTTCAGGACCTTTTCCATCGAGGAACCCGCTTCTTTGAGCCGGGCCTCGATCTGCTCGAGGACGTGCTTCGTGTGTGCTTTTATGTCGCCCTCGAAGTGAGCGCCGATTCCGGCGATGAACACGAGATCGCCGAAGGTGACGATACCGCTGAAAAGGGGGTTCTCCGGCCGCTTCCCACCTCGCCAGATGACTTGTTTGGCGGGTTTGCCCGAGGCCGTCTGAGCGGCAGCGGCAGGCGGTATGGCGGCTGCGGCTGCCCCGGCGAGGAACTTGCGGCGATTTGCGCTGGCACGCTTCATGGGGGGATGCTAGCATGGTCCGCGATGAAACTGTCCGGCTTCTTCCTCCTGTTTGCTGCCGCGATCGCGACTGCGCAGGACTACGATCTCGTGCTCCGGGGTGGTCACGTTATCGACTCGAAGAACAACGTGAGCACTGTACGCGACGTCGGCATCCGCGACGGACGCATTGCCGCCGTAGCCGCGAAGATCGACCCTGCTCAGGCGCACAAGGTCGTCGATGTGACGGGTTTGTATGTCACGCCGGGACTCGTCGATATTCACGTCCACGTGTACACGGGCACCGCCGAGCGCGGCTCTTACGCGGGGGACAACAGCGTATATCCCGACGGCTTTACGTTCCGCTCCGGGGTGACCACCGTGGCGGATGCGGGCAGCTCCGGCTGGAGGAATTTCGAGGATTTCAAGGACCGAATCATTGACCGCTCGCGCACGCGCGTGCTGGCGTTTCTGAACATCGTCGGGAACGGCATGCGCGGCGGGAAGTACGAGCAGGATCTGGCGGATATGGATGCCGGGGCGACGGCCAGGGCGGCCATGGCCAACCGGGACAGCATCATCGGCGTGAAGTGCGCGCACTATGCCGGGCCGGAATGGGCTCCGGTAGAGCGCGCCGTACAGGCGGGGACCGAAGCCAATATCCCGGTGATGATCGATTTCGGCCGCAATTTCAAAGAACGCCCTATCAACGTGCTGCTCACCCAGAAGCTGCGGCCCGGCGACATCTACACGCACGTATATTCGGGATTACGCGATGAGCTCGACGACAGCGGCAAGCCGAACCAGGCGCTGTTTGACGGCCGCAAACGAGGCGTGATCTTCGACGCGGGGCACGGCGGAGGCAGCTTCCTGTGGCGCGTCGCGGTACCGGCGATGAAGGCCGGGTTGGCGCCGGATTCGATCTCGACGGACCTGCACATCGGCAGCATGAACGCGGGCATGAAGGACATGCTGAATGTCATGAGCAAGTTCCTGAATCTCGGAATGGGCCTTGACGACGTGATTCGCCGTTCAACATGGAACCCGGCGAAGGAGATCAAACGCGAGGAGCTCGGGCATTTGAGCGTGGGAGCGCCCGCGGACGTTGCCGTGCTGAGACTCGAGCGCGGGAATTTCGGGTTTGCGGATTCGAACGGGGCGCGCATGAAAGGCAATCAGAAGCTCGTGTGCGAGCTCACGGTGCGCGGCGGCAGAGTAGTCTGGGATCTGAACGCGATCACGCGCGAAGACTGGGACAGGCTGCCCGTGCGCTACGGCGCGCAGGCCGACCGCAGATGGGATGCGCAGATTGGCGCGTCGAACGTCAGCGTCCGCGATGCCGAGGCTGGCAGTCGAGGGCAGGGAACCAGGACTGAGCGAGGAAGGAGGCCGAGATGACACGGCGGCGATGGTTTGCGGAAGCCTTTGCGGGAGTGACTGCGGCGCAACTTGCGGCGGGCGCGCAGACCGGCGGCCGCGCGCCGGCCAGCAGGCTTGCAATGCCCGGTCCGTACCGCGGGCGCGTGATCGCTGTCACGCACCCCGGCTCAATTGTGTCCGGCACGTTCGGCGCGGAGCCGATCGCGCAGATGATCGAGCGCGGCATGAAGGAGCTGACCGGCGCGACCGAGTCGCGGGAGGCATGGCGCGTGTTCTTCGAGCCAGGCGACGTGGTGGCGATCAAGGTCAATCCCGTTGGGCAGCCGCACGTGATCTCAAGCCCCGAAGCCATGCGCGCGATCATCGCGGGCCTGCAGTCCGCCGGGTTGAAGCTTCAGGACATCGTGATTTACGACCGCTACCGCGATCAGCTCCTGCGTGGCGGGTTCGTCAAGTGGGCGCCCGAAGGTGTACGGCACGCGGCGGCGGTGGAGAAGTTCGACCAGATCCAGCTCGATATCGAAGGGTACGATCCCGATCACTACATGGATATGGCGCTGACGCTGCCCGGGCACGATATTTCGAACCTGACGGCGCGCCGATCGTATGCCGCGCGGTTTATCACGAAGGACGTGAACAAGCTGATCAACCTCTGTGTGCTGAAGGACCACCAGTCCGCGGGCGTGACGCTGGCTCTCAAGAATTTGTCGCACGGGTGCGTCAACAACGTCAGCCGCAGTCATTCGAGCAAGACTTTGAATGCCTGCGGAGCGTTTATTCCGGCCGTGGTCTCAATGCCCGTCATTCGCAACAAGGCCGTGCTGCATATCCTGGACGGCGTGAAAGGGGTCTACCATGGCGGCCCCGGCGCACGGCCCCAGTTCATTTGGGAGCACAAGACGATGTACTTTGCCACCGACCCTGTGGCGCTCGATCATATCGGATGGAAAGAAATCGATGCCAAACGCGTGTCTGTCGGGAGGAAGCCGCTGCTCGAGGATTTGCCCGATCAGTACAGCACGTTCCTGCGGCGCCAGCCCGAGCACGTCGAGATCGCGGGTGCAATGGGTCTCGGCGAGTGGGATGAGAAGAAGATCGAACTGAGGCGGATCACACTCGCCTGAGCCTGCGCGCAGCGGCCTGCAATCCACGAGTTACGTCAGACCGCAGCGGCGGCGACCAG
>DASSSG010000241.1:0-2560 GCA_035708545.1 Bryobacteraceae bacterium
TGCACGGCTGTTATACGGGGTGCCTCACGCGCGTTTTCTTTGATTATGCCGGTGATTTTACCCGTCGCGTGCTGAAGCTGTTCTCCTATACGCGTTCCGTGGTGCTGAGTGCTGTCCTGGTCGTCGCAGGAGCCGCGCTCACAATGCCGATGGTGCGGATTTACTGGCAATCCGGCCTGCGCGCTTTGCCGGATCACCCCGCTCCGCTGAACCACGTCGCCGTCACGGGTCTGCTCCTGGTGATTGCTGGCTGTATGACCTTTACCTTTACTCTGGCGCTTCACGCAGCCGCGGCTTATGTCAGACGCCATTAGCAGCAATGCGGAGGGCGTGCGTGACCACTCGTACGGGCAGGGCTACCAACCCACGGTCGTCGATCGCTTCGGCGTGTGGCTGTCGGCGCGCCGTATCCGGCAGTACGTACCGTCCCTCGCGGGACGACGGCTCGGCGACTTCGGCTGTGGGTACCACGCCACTCTGACACGTCCGTTCCTGCACGAGGTTGACAGTGCGGTCCTGGTGGATGTAGCCATAGCCGTCGACCTCAAGACACACGCGAAGGTCACTGCCATCGAGGGCGTTCTCCCGCAGGCGCTCGCGTCAGTGCCGTCGGGCAGCCTGAATGTAATCCTGTGCATCTCCGTACTCGAGCACCTCTGGGACCCGTTGCTCGTGCTGAGAGAGTGCCGCCGCATCGTTTGCGAGGGCGGCGTCTGTCTGTTTAATGTGCCGTCATGGCGCGGCAAGCGCTTTCTCGAGTTCTCCGCGTTCCGGCTTGGCCTCAGCCCGGCAGACGAAATGGACGACCACAAGATGTACTACGACGTGCGAGAGTTCTGGCCCCTTCTCGTGCGCGCCGGCTTCCGCCCGAGTAATATCGACTGCTTCTCGCACAAATTTGGCCTGAACACATTCGCGGTGTGCCGCGCGGAGAGCAGCCGGTGATCGTGCCTGGCCGTTACTTCATCGCCGGCGGAGCGGGCTTCATCGGCAGCCACTTCACCGACCGTTTGCTCGCGGATCGCTCAGTCGAAAGAGTAACTCTGTATGACAACTTCTCCTCCGGGCGCGAATGGCACTTCGAGCGTCACCTGCGCGATGCTCGCCTGCAGGTAATTCGAGGTGATGTCAAGGATCTCGAATCGCTGACCGCGGCCGTGGCGGGCCACGATGTCGTGATCCATCTCGCCTCCAATCCTGACATCGCCCGCGCCGTTACCGAACCCACCATCGATTTTTACGAAGGCACACTGCTCACGAACAACGTGGTCGAAGCAATGCGCCGCTGCGGGGCTCGCACGATTCTTTACGCCTCCGGCAGCGGAGTTTATGGCGACCTGGGCGAACTGACGATTCCGGAGGACCACGGGCCGCTGCTGCCGGTCTCCACGTATGGAGCGAGCAAGCTCGGTGGCGAAGCTCTGATTTGCGCCTACTGTGCCATGTTCGGCTTGACCGGGCGCGCGTTCCGCTTCGGCAACGTCGTGGGCCCAAGGCAGACGCATGGCGTCGGCTTCGACTTCCTCCGCAGGCTGCTCGAAGATCCGACGCGTCTGCGTATTCTCGGCGACGGCACGCAAAGCAAGTCCTACATCCATGTCGAGGATGTGGTGTGCGCAGTGCTGACGGCCCACGAGCGTGCCTCCGAGACGTTTCACGTCTACAACGTTGCCACCGGCGACTACATCACGGTAACGGAGATCGCATACCTTGCTGTGGAGTGTGCCGGTCTGCGCGCCGAAGACGTGCGGTTCGAATACACCGGAGGCGATCGCGGCTGGAAGGGCGACGTGCCGGTGGTGCGGCTCGACACCAGCCGCATACGGAGCCTGGGGTGGACGAATGCCCGCGGCTGCCGCGAGGCACTGGCGGATTCGATGCAGGCGATCCTGCCGGATCTCCGCTCGGGCAGGATGTGAAGGGAATGACTGACGTTCGCGACAACTGGGAACGCCACTGGGAAGAGTATGCCGCCTCCGCACAGGAGAACCCGGCACAGGCGTACCGGCGCCGTCTGGTCTTTTCCGCGCTTGATTTGCCCGACTGTGGCGCCGCGCGGATTCTCGACATCGGCAGCGGCCAGGGCGATTTCGCCGCGGCCCTTCGGGCCTGGCGCCCGAACGCACAGATACTTGGTCTCGAGCTCAGCCAGTCCGGCGTTGACATTGCCGCGCGAAAAGTGCCGGGCGCGAGATTCGCCCGGCGCGACCTGCTGGCTTACGATCCTGTGCCGCAGGAGCAAAGGAACTGGGCCACGCATGCGGTATGTTCCGAGGTGCTCGAGCACCTCGACGATCCCGAGCGGCTCCTTCGCAACGCGCGCGCATACATGGCTCCGGGCTGCCGGCTCGTGGTTACCGTTCCGGGCGGACCGATGTCGGCGTTCGACCGCCACATCGGCCATCGCCGGCACTTTACGGCATCCGATCTGTCCGGTGTGCTGACGGCCGCAGGCTTCTCGAACGTGCTGATTACCGGTGCCGGTTTCCCGTTCTTCAATCTTTATCGCTGTGTCGTAATTCTGCGCGGGCGGAAGTTGATCGAGGACGTGCGCGCCGGT
>DASSSG010000242.1:0-5526 GCA_035708545.1 Bryobacteraceae bacterium
TCCGGCCGCATGGCCGGCGTCCCGGGATCCGTCCCGCGCATTCCACACGCCACAGCCGCAGTCTGAACTCGGCCGTGATTGCCGCGTGTGAAGCCGCGCGCGTCGCGCATGATCGGCGAGTCCGGAACCGACAGTTCCCACCATCGTTACCGGCCACCGCGTGCCCCGGCAGGTCTGAACCTTGTCAGTGGCGCCGCCTCAGGGATGCGCACGCTCATCCATCGCGTCCGCCGGCTTCGGCACCGCATACAGGCGGCGATACCGGTCGCGAAGCCGGGAACCGTGCTCGTCCGCCGCAAGCTTTGTCTGCGCGGTGTCCTCCGGGGTGGCAATCGTGCGGTAGTGAGGCCTGCTGCGCGCGTGGCCTGGGTTCGACCGCGCTCGAATGATGACGTTTTGTTCCTGAGGGGCTTGACTCCGGCAAGAAATCTGACTACAGTCATATCTGACTATGGTCAGTTATGCGCCGTCACGCCGCGAGCGCAAGAAGCAGGAGACTCGTGACCGGATCATCAGTGCAGGCCTGGCGTTGTTCACGAGGCAGGGCATAGACGGCTCCACGATCGACGAGGTGGCGTCGGCAGCCGACGTGGGCAAGGGTACGATCTATAACTACTTTCGTACCAAAGAAGACATCATCGTCGCGTTCCTGATGGATATCGAGCAACAGGTGCAACGCGAAATCGCGCAAGCTGGATCCGGATCTGGTTCGCTCCAGTCGGTCCTCACCAGGATCATTCGACTTCAGTTCAGGCGCAAAGAGGCACACTACGGTTTTGTGCGAGTGTTTCTCGCCCGGCTTTGCGCCAGCGCCACACCACAATCGGAATGGCTCCAGGAGATTCAAAGGATTACCGATCCTCCATTGATTCGCTTGTTCACGGCCCTGCGGACCCGTGGAGTTGTGCGAACGGACGTGGATCTCCCGACGCTGGTCGGAGCCTTCAAGATCATGCATCTGGGGCTAACTATCGTTTGGGCCATAGAGGGACCGCCGTGGCCCAACATTGCGAACACAGTACGGGAACAAGTTCGGCTGTTCTGTTCGGGAATCGAGGTGAAACGATGAGGATGTTTTCGGCCTGTCTGGCGGGGTGCCTTGTACTGTCCGCCTTCGTGTCGGTTGCGCTCGGATGGTCCTGGCTGGTGCTGTTTTCCTCCGGTTTGACGATCGCGGTGCTGTACACGGCCGCCTCGGCCAGTCGTGCCCACGGATGGCAGCTGTTCTGGCTGCTTGCGGCGCTGCACGGCGGAATCGGTGTGATCAACATCCAGCTCGAGGCGTTGGTATTCCGGATGTTTCCACCACTAACAATTGCCGGCGACACGGTGTACGGTTTGGCGCAGGTTGCGCTGGTTTCGGCGATCCTTACTCTGGGCAGGATGGGCCGCTCGCAAGCCGCGACGAGACGTGCGTCTCGCGGGCTGAACGGACGGCTGTGGCTGCGAGTGCCGGCTATCGCGCTGGCGTACGTCGTCCTGTTCTTCGTCGCAGGCTCGCTGGCCCTGCCGTTCGTCAGGCCTTACTATGCCAGCAGCCAGGTTCTCACCATACCGCCGCTGATGTTACTGCTCGGAGCTGAGTTTCTGCGCGGCCTGGTCTACGTCGCGGCACTGGCACCCCTGCTGCGTCGATTGGAGAGCCGCCGCCGCCAGGCGGCGCTGATCGCCGGTTTGTCTTTGTCCGTTCTGGGCGGCATCGCCCCGCTGCTGCTTCCGGTGGACAGTATCCTGCCGCCGGACGTCCGCCGCATTCACATGCTGGAGATCTTTGGTTCCAACTTCACGCTCGGAGTGATTGCGGGATTTCTTCTCGTAAGGCCAGCGCCTTCACACTCCGCGCCGGCACTCGCCGTGCCTGCCTGAGTTTACCCTCGCGATCACGGCTCTGTACGCCGCCGAAGCAGCCGAGCGAGAGAGTTGAAACCAGGGCGTTTCTCAGGGCTGCGCGCGCTCATCCATCGCGCCCGTCAGCTTCAGCGCCGCGTACAGGCGGCGATACCGGTCGCGAAGTCGGGAACGGTGCTCCTCCGCCGCTAGCTTTGTCTGCGCGGCGGCTCGCTCCAGCAGCCGTTCGGATTCCACGATGCCGTTCCATGTGGACGCACCCATCGCCGCTCGGAAGGTGTCGTCATATTCGAAGCCGAATTCTGTAAGGCTTGGCAGCGGCAGCTCGTAGTTGTTCGGCAGCCCGAGTTCACGGAAGGGGAAGCCTGCCGCTCCGTCGGTGTGGTAGCCGATCCGCATGTTATCCGGGTTCACCGATACCTGCGCGTGCGTGACGCAGTTCTCGGCGGCAATGCCATAGCGGCCGCGCAGAAGCTGCGTGAGCAGCCGGCCAGAGTGCAACTGCGCCGCTCCGAAATGCGCGATTCCTCCGGCGGGCGTCGTCGCTTCGAAAGCGATTGCGAGAAAACTGTTGTTCACGTTAAGCCATACGTGGGAGCCGTTCGCCCATACCGAGTTGCCGGCGTGGTTAGCGGCATCGAGTTCCTCGACTACGCGAAACACGCGCCCGAAGCGATCGACGACAAAGTTGTAGGACTGGCGATTCCGTACTGTCGCGAGCAGACCGGCGGAGCAACGCCGTAACGCATCGTTGTCGGCGGCGGTGAACGGCGCCGCCGGCGACTCGGTGGTGTGAAAGATGATGCCCACCGGTTGGGAAGACCATGTGGTCGAAGGCTGCATGCCGTGCTGCCGATCGAGCACCTGGTAGAACCGATGCGTATTCGTGGTCAGGTAGGCGTTTTCAAGCCGCAGACCGTTGCTGTAGAGCTGGTACTCCGGCGTTTCCTCGACGAGCCACACGTCGGCGGATACATCCGCTCCGCGGATTCGCGCCATGTCGGACACTGACACATCAGACACGACGGCGGGGACACCGATCAGCATACTCAGCAGGAGGAGCAGCAGCGTTCCCAACAGCAGCCGCCGCACGGAGAGGTCCGACAGCGCGGGCTCGCGCCGCCAATTCAGCATGAAGCGCGGCGCCTGCGCCGCCTGATGCTGCCCGAACATAGAACGCGGTCACGGCGAATGTCGCCGGTCTTTGTTGATCGGCCGAACGCAGAGAGCCCTTTAGGAGCGGCGACTTAACCGATCTGAAAGCGCTCTTCCACCGCGATCGGCCGTACGCCTCTATAGAACATCTTCAACAGAGGTGGCGCGATAAGTGTTGTGGCTACGGCCATGAACACTACGACGCCATACACTGATTTCTCGATGACCCCCATCGAAAGCCCGATCTGCGCCACGACCATGCCGACCTCGCCGCGCGGCACCATCCCGACTCCGATCCGCATCGCTTCCGTCCAGCCGAGCGGCGCGGCGGCAATGCCGCAGCCGATCCACTTCGATGCGACGGCCGCGATGAGAACAGCGGCGGCCAGAATCATCAGTGACGGACTCGCCACGGCGCCGAGGTCAACTTGCAGGCCGATGCCGACGAGGAAAAACGGCACCAGGAGTTCCGCGACACCCGCGGACAGGTCGTTGACGCGCGTGCTGACGCTCTCCGCCAGAGCCATGCCCGCGAGGAACGCGCCGATGATCGCCGCCATGCGGGCGTAAGTCGCGAGCAGCGCGAGCGCGAACAGCAGGACCAGAGCGACGTTGAACTGCACCTCGCCCGCGCGCAGGCTCTGGGACAGGCGGGGCACAATGCGCCGCATTGTGCGCGTTCCCAGCGTTGCAACGAGCGCGGTAGTGCCGAGCGCGGCAGTGGCGGTGAGAGTGATGTCCAGCACATTGACACGTCCGGTCGCGAAACCGCTCACGATCGCGAGTACCAGCAGGCCGAGGATATCGTCTATGACCGCGGCGCCGAGAATGATACGGCTCGCGCGCAGCTGCAGCAAACCCTTCGCCGCAAGTACCTGCGCGGTAATCCCCACACTGGTGGCCACCATAGCCGCGCCGACGAAGATCGATTCCACGCGTGGGTAGCCCCACGCCGCCATAATGGCCCACCCGAGCACGAAAGGCAGCGCCACGCCCAGTACAGCGACCATCAGCGCCGTTCCGCCCACCTGCACCAGCTCCGATGGCTTGACTTCCAGCCCGACGCGGAACAGGAGGAACATGACCCCAAGCTCAGACAGCGCGTGCAGCAGCTCATTGGGCGCAATCCAGCCGAAAACGCTCGGGCCGATTACGATGCCTGCGAGAATTTCGCCCACGATTCCGGGCTGGCCGGCACGTTCGAACAACTCGGCAAGCAGCTTCGCGGAGCCGAAGACCAGCAGCATGGCCAGCGGGATCGAGAGGTGGTGCTCAGCGGCAATAAAGCAGGGAGGTGCAGCCGGCGCAATCGCAAAAGGGGCACCCATGAGGCCAGTGTAGGGGTTGCGAGTTCCACACGCGAGTCTCTGGACTACGGTGTTGTGCTCGCGGATATTACCTGTGCGTCCCTGGTTGCGGTAACCGCGTTTCTGACGATAAACTCCCGAAGAGGCTCTCTGGGGTGTCCGTTCGTCTTGTCCCTATTCTTGTGCTTCTGGCCGCCGCAGCCGCGGGCCAGGAGTTTCGGGCCACGCTGACTGGCCGTGTAACTGATTCCTCCGGCGCCGCCGTTCCCGGCGCGACGGTTCAGGTGCGCAGCACCAACACGAACGCAGTTCACAGGTTCACCACCGATGTCCAGGGCAACTACACCGCCCCTTTCCTTCCGCCCGGTTCCTGGAGCGTGCGTGTCGAGGCGCCCGGATTCAAGACCTCGTCACGCGACGGCGTCGTCCTGAACGTCGGCCAGCGCGCAACGATAGACATCCTGCTCGAAATCGGGCAGGTCTCCGAGCAGGTGACCGTGACCGCCGAGGCTCCGATGCTCGAGACCGCCTCGGCTGATCGCGGCGGCGTCATTGACAACCAGCAGGTGGTCGAACTGCCGCTGAACGCGCGCAACCCGTTCATGCTTTCCATGCTGGTTGCGGGCGTGAATTACAACGGCAACATCATTTACCAGCGGCCATTCGACAATGGCGCAATCGCCGACTGGTCGATCAACGGCAGCCGCAACCGCCAGAACGAGTTCCTGCTCGATGGGGCACCCAATAACGCGCAGGCCGGCGGCAATAACATCGCCTATGTTCCGCCCGTGGACGCGGTGCAGGAGTTCAAAATCCAGACCAACTCGTATGACGCTCAGTACGGCAAGACCGCCGGCGGAATCATCAACGTGTCTCTGAAGAGCGGCACGAACGACTTTCACGGAGCGGTCTACGAGTTCGCGCGCCGCAACGCCTGGGATGCCAATTCGTTTCAGAACAATGCCCGGAGCGCTCCGCGCGAGGGCCACTACCTCGATCAGTACGGCTTCAGTGTAAGTGGCCCGATCGTGTTTCCAAAGCTCTACCACGGCCGAAACAAGAGCTTCGTTCTGGCCACGTACGAGGGCTACCGCGAGGGCACGCCGCAGCCGCTGATCCTGAGCATGCCCGAACCGGAAATGCGCGAGGGCGACTTCAGCAAGCTGGTGGACGCGCGTGGCCGGATGATCACGATTTACGATCCCACCACCGGCCG
>DASSSG010000243.1:0-8907 GCA_035708545.1 Bryobacteraceae bacterium
AGCGGCTGCGCGCTGCGGGATGTCCGGCCAGGCGGGCCGAAGCAGCTCGATCGACGGGCCGTCCATGTACTCGAGCATCCGCAGCCGCGACCGGGTGCGCCAGCGATCGACCGCGGTGAGCGCCGCCTCGTCACTTTCGAAGAAGACGACTCCGGTCAGCAGATCCTCCGTCGCGGGCAGCAGCTTCAAGCGCGCCTCGGTGACAACGCCCAGCGTGCCCTCGCTGCCGACGAACAGGTCGATCCAGTCCATCGCGGGCGCGAGAAGAAATCCGGCCGCATGCTTCGTCGTACGGGGAGCACGAATGGTCCGGACCGTGAAATCGATGCGATCTCCGCGCCGAAACTCGCGAATGCTGCCGTCCATGAATGCGACTCGCAAAGCGAGCACATGCTGACGCGTAGCACCGTAACGAAATCCGCGGGAGCCGCTCGCATTGGTGGCGATCGTCCCGCCGATGCAGGCCGTCTGCTCGGTCGGATCGGGCGCGTAGAACTGCCGCGAGCGCGCGGCCGCCGCCTGGAGATCGCGCAGCAGCACGCCTGCCCCGGCCCGCGCCTCAGCGTTCGCAACTTCGAGAGCGGTGAAGTTCTCGAGCGAAACGGACCAGCCCCCGAGCGGCACGCGCCCGCCGGTTACGCCAGTGCCCGCGCCTGCGATGGTCACCGGAATGCGGTCTTCGGACGCCTTTCCGAGCAGCGCGATCAGCTCAGCCTCGGAAGCCGGAGCGAATACCGCGTCCGCCTGCCCTCGAAAACCCGAGGCGTCTTCGATGTCAAACTTCAAGAATCACCGGCACGATGAGCGGCCGCCGCTGTGTCTGCTTCGCGAGGAAACGCTTGAGGTCGGCGCGGATTTTTTCCTGCATCACGCCCCAGTCGCCGCGTTCTTCGGCCGAAGAGCCGTCGAGCGTGCGCACGATCACATCCCGAGCCTCCTGGATCAGCAGAGCGCTGTCCTCGAGCGATACGAAGCCGCGCGAAACAATTTCCGGAAGCGTCTCCAGCCGGCCGTTGTTTTTGTTGATGGCAATGATCGGCAGGACGAAACCGTCCTCGCTCAGGTGCTTCCGGTCGCGGATCACCATGTCCTCAACCACTTCATCGATGCTGCCCGAATCGATACAGATGCGCCCGACGGTAACGCGCCCAGCTCTTCGCGCGCCGATGTGATCGATCTCGAGCACCTCGCCTGTATCGAGAATGAACGTGTCCTCGAGCCCGGAATGCAGCAGATGCTGCGCGAGCGAGGCATGACGCGCGAGCTGGCGGTATTCTCCGTGAATCGGAACAAAGTAGCGGGGCCGCACCAGGTTCAGGACGAGCTTCACCTCCTCGGCGCTCCCGTGGCCTGACACGTGGACGGGCGGGTTCATCGTTCCGTAAATCACGTCGGCGCCGCGCCGCGCCATGTGGTTGATCATTCGATAGATCGCCTTCTCATTACCGGGAATGATACGGGCGCTCAGCACGACGGTGTCCCCAGCCGAGACAGAAGCGTTCTTGTGGTTGTCCACGGCGAGGCGCGAGAGGGCGGACATCGGCTCTCCCTGTGTGCCGGAGACTACGATGCACACCTTGTTCGGCGCAGCCGACATGATGTCCTGCGGCCGCAGGAGAATTCGGTCCGGGATCTCCAGCAGCCCGAGGTCGTGCGCAATCTCGGTGACGTTCTGCATGCTGCGGCCGAGGAACGCCACTTTGCGGTCGTACTCGTCAGCGATATCGAGTATCTGCTGCAGGCGGTGGACGGAAGAACTGAAACACGATATGAACAGGCGTCCGTCGGCGCGGTTGAAGATGTCTTCGAACCGGGGGCGCACCGCGCGCTCGCTCTCGGTGTAGCCTGGCCGGTCCACGTTCGTCGAGTCGGACAGCAGCAGGAGCACGCCGCGTTTGCCATAGTCAGCGAGCGAATGCAGGTCGAACAGCTCGTTATCGGTCGGCGTCGGGTCGACCTTGAAATCGCCGGTATGAATGATCACCCCGAGCGGCGTGGTGATCGCCAGCGCAACGCAGCTCACGATCGAGTGCGTGACGTGAATGAACTCGATAGTGAAGAGGCCGATATCGATCCTGTCGCCGGGTTTGACCTTGTTCAGTTGTGCGTCTTTCGCGAGATCGTGCTCTTCAAGACGCCGCTCCACCAGCGCGAGAGTGAAGGCGGTCCCGTAAACAGGGACATTGAGCTGGCTCAACAGGAACGGGACAGCGCCGATGTGATCTTCGTGGCCGTGCGTGAGCAGAAGCGCTCGAACGTGCTCGCGGTTCTCTTCGAGATACGTAAAATCGGGCGTGACAATATCGACGCCCAGCAGTTCGGCATCCGGGAACATCATGCCGGCATCGACCACGACGATATCGTCGCCATAGCGAATGGCCATCGAGTTCATGCCGAATTCGCCGAGCCCGCCGAGAGGAATGACCTGCAGTTTGCGGTCGGCCATAGGAAGTCTCAGGGTAGCGCAGGGGCGCGCGAGCGGGTTCAGTCAAACTCGCGGCGCGGCGCAGTTTGCTGCGGGCCCACCCGGCCAGCCACGATCTCAGCCGCGAAGTAGTTCTCGCCGCGCACAGGCGAGCCCGCGATGCGCCGGAGCAGCGCGATCTGACCGATGTGCGTGAGGGCATCGGCGACGGGACCCTGGAAGAGCTGCTCGGGCGCACAGGCCAGCGTATCGGCGGACGCGAGAAGATCGTCAAATGCAGCGAGCGCGGTGTGGAAACGAGCGACGTCCTGGCTCCATTCCGCCGGTTGCGAATCGTGCCAGACATGTTTGCCGCGCGCGAGCGAGAATGCCCAGTCAAAGAGGTCGCACATGTGCGCCAGAATTTCTCCGGGAGTCCGCGTGCCTGCGGACACGCGGAAGTTCGGAAAGTCAGCGGGAATGCCGCGCAGCACTTTTCCCGCTCGGTAGGCGAGCGTTGCCAGAGTGTGGCGCAGGAGCTGCCGCGCAGTATCTTTCATCGATACCCCGCCGCCTGCAGTTCGAATAATTCCGCGTAGCGCCCGCCGAGCGCGACCAGCTCGCCGTGCGAGCCCTGCTCGATGATCCGCCCATGCTCGAGGACCAGAATGCGGTCAGCCATGCGTACCGTCGAGAAGCGGTGCGAGATGAGAACCGCCATGCGCCCGCGCGTCAGCTCGGAAAAGCGCAGGAAAACCTCGTATTCGGCTCGTGCATCAAGCGATGCGGTGGGCTCATCCAGGATCAGGACCTGCGCGTCCCGCATGTAGGCGCGAGCGAGCGCGATCTTCTGCCACTGGCCGGCAGATAAATCCGCGCCGCCATCGAAGCGCCGGCCGAGCATCTGGTCATATCCGAGCGGCAGGCTCTCGATGACGGAGTTCGCATACGCCTTCGCGGCCGCCTGTGCCACCCGGGGCCGGTTCTCGAAGTCCTCGACACGCCCGAAGCCGACGTTTTCAAGCACGCGCATGTCATAGCGCATGTAGTCCTGAAAAATGACGCCGATCTCGCGCCGCAGGTCCTCGACGGAGTAATCTCGCAGGTCAACGCCATCGAGCAGAATGACGCCCGAGGTTGGATCGTAGAGGCGCGCGAGCAGCTTCACCAGAGTAGTCTTTCCAGCCCCGTTTTCTCCAATCAAAGCAATTCGCTCGCCTGCGTCGAAGCGGAAACTCACGCCCGAGAGCACGAGCCGCGATGATCCGGGGTACGCGAAGGACACGTGGCGAAACTCGTAGCCGCTGCGAATGGGACGCGGAGCGGGCAGGGCGCCTGGCTTCGATACGATGGCCGGCTCGGTGCGGAAGAAATCGAAAAGATCCTCGATATAAAGAGCCTGCTCGGCGACGTTGGAGAAATTCGCGAACAACTGCTCGATCAACCCGCGCGAGCGGGAAAACGCGCCGACGAGAAACGTCAGGTCGCCCAGGGAAAGGCTCCCATACATTGTCCGGTACAGGATCCACGCGTACGCGCCGTAGTAAGCAGCGGTCGGCAGCAGATTGAGCAGCGTGCCGGTGGCCGCACGGCGCAGCGCGAGCGCGCGGTTCGCACGGTAGAAACTCTCGAAGAGCTCGCGCGCGCGATCGGCCAAATGCCGGCCGAGACCGAAGATCTTTACCTCTTTCGCGCTCGCGTTGCTGGCGCCGAGCAGGCGCAGATAATCCAGCTGCCGCCGCTCCGGCGTCCAGCTGTACAGGAGGGAGTACGAGAGCATCGCGAACCGCGACTCGCCGAGAAACGCGGGCACCAGCGCGGCAATCAGAATCGCCAGGAACCACGGCGAGAAGTAAACGATGCCCGCGGACAGCGTTGCCAGTGTGATGAAGCGCTCGGCCATGCCGGCGAGCGTACCCAGCATTCCCAGCCGGCTGGTGGTTTGGCGGCGGGCGCGCTCCATCTTGTCGTAGAACGCCGGGTCTTCGAAGCTCACGAGATCAAGCCGGTCAGCGTGCTCCATCATGCGGACGCTGACGTGATTCGTGAAGCGATCGCCGAGCAGGCTGTCGGCCAGAGCGATCGCGCGGCCCAGGAGGTCGCCGGCCACGGCCAGCGCGACTTCGATCGCGAGCAGACTCCAGACGGGGGTCTTGTCGTCTGCATGGGCCACGACGTCGATGATGAGCTTGCCGACCCAGAGCGCTGCGACGGGAATGACCGAGTTGACAACGCGCAGCACAACGCCCGCTGCCGCCAGACTCGGGCTGGTTTCCCAGACCATGCGCAGCAGCGGCGGAACGTTCCGCAACGCTCGAATCCGCTCCCGCCAGGTCTGCGGCGCGTCTTTCTTCGTTTTGTGCGCCTGGACGGGCAGCGAACGCATCACAGAAGCTTTCGAAGCAGCATGATTTGCCCGGCGTGGTATGCATTGTGCTGCGCGAGCCCGCTCAGGTTCTGGCGGAACGTGTCTGCACGGCCCTCGGCGATGTGCTCGTCCAGGCGTTCCGCCGGAAACGCTGTCAACTCGAAGCGCAAGGCGACCAGCGCCGCCATCAGCGCGTTCTGGAGGGCCGTCCAGGCTTCGGCGGAGGGTTCGGCGGGAGCCGGCCAGTCCCCCTGGGCCGGCTCGGCATGCATATTGCCTGCGAAGCGATGTACAACCTCCTGAATCCACCCGATCGCGTGCGCCACGATCTCCCACACCGTGTGGGCGCCCGGGATCGGCCGGGCCGACGCCTGCGCCGCGGTGAGTCCGGCGATGGCCTCCGTCAGCGAGGGCCCGTGCCATGATCCGCCGACTACGGATCGTTCAACATCGGTGAGAAGCGCCTGCATATTGCTGAGGATAGCTTGCGGCGGCCCGCGGCAACGGGTGGGCACCCACGCGGAGCATACAGAGATCCGGCGGAAGGCGACCTGAGGGTGTAATGCAACACGAAAGCCCACCTTCCGGTGGGCTTTCTACACTTCCCCGTTCTACCGGGGCGATGTATGGGAGAATCAGATCCGACGGAATCGCGCCCGTCAGAACCTGTACGTGTCTTGGAGTTTATGGCCTCGACCGTGTGAAGTCAAGGGAAAAACCCCGGTTCTTGAAACCCCCACTAAGCTATAGAATAGCAATCACTTACAGTTTACCCGGATTTTTCCGAAGCTGTGGAAAACCGGGTCGTTTCTGCCGCCACAGAGCACATTCAGACCTGCAACTCAGAGAAAACGCTGAGCTTATTTTTTGCTCAAGTCAAGCATCGTGAACGACTCATCAGCAACTGCAATGCCAAGCCGGTTGAAGAGCGCGCGGAACGCGCCAAAGAACACTCCAAGTACCACCGAGGAGAGGATCAGGATGGCGGCGAGCATCAGGATAGCGAGAATCATTCGAGCCGCGTCCTGAGGAGTATCCTTCGCTACGTGTTCAGTCCAGCTGAACTCGGCCTGATACCTGACCTTCTCGAGCACCGAGGCGGCAGCTGCCGGACTGGGGGCGCCCAGCATTACGGCGACCAGAGGTCCGGAGCGATGCACCTGGGCGCCCGCAAGCTGCTCGAAGCCGGGCGTCCGTTCCCGGGCGATGTGGGGCGTTGGATAGGCGAACACCGCGAGGGTGGCTTCGCGGTTCGCTACCCAGTAGCGCGCGACGCAGGCTTCGGCGGAGTGCTGAAAACCTGCAATGGCGGCTGGAATGGCGGGAGCGAACGCCTCGAGCGATATGGGCCCAACCACGTATCGCTCTGAACCCCGAACGCGGCCGTCTGCCGGGAGCCAGGCACGTAATGGCGGCAGGGAGGCTCTGCTCAGCTTCGGCAGCGCCTTGACCAGATCGACAATCTGGTCGGCATCAGGCTGCCATCGATCGAACCGCAGGAGGTAATTTCCAAACGCCACCAGCGCTCCGCCCGGGAACTGCACCGCAAGCTGTGCGACTCCGGTGGGGCGTGAGGCCGGAGGCCGCTGCCAGTCGAATGCAGCCGCTGCTCCGGTCGAATCCTTCAGTTGCCATGCGGACACCGCAAATGTGCGCGTCCGGCCCGCGTACTCGGCGCGTTCGCTGTCGTTCAGGCCGTACTCGGTCCACAGCGCGGGCGCGTCGCTGACAGCCGCCGCGGAGGAGGTTTTCGTGTAGGATCCGAATCTTTCAGGCAGCAGAGCGCCGTAGAGGCCGGCGCTCGCCAACAGCGCGATCAGGCACCGCAGCATTTCTTGTACTTCTTACCGCTGCCGCAGGGGCACGGATCGTTGCGTCCGACCTTCTCGCCTTTGACGACGGTCTCCTTCGTGCTCGCTCCCGTGGCCGCGCCCACGAACTGGAGGTCGGCCATTTCCTTCTCTTTCTTCTTCTGAATTTTCCGGGTGAAGTCCTGGAAGGCGTTTTGCGCGATCTTCTGGTCTTCGGCAGCTTTGAGGCCGTTGCCGCCGTTGTGCCCAGGCTCGGGTTCCAGATCGGGCGTGACGCCGGTCTCGAATTCGTCCTCGCCGGTGTCGAACGGCAGGACCGGCCGGGTGCCCTCGTAAGCCTGCATGAAGTAAAGGAACTTGACCGTTTCATCCTGCACGCGAGCGAGCATGTCCCGGAAGAGCGTGAACGATTCTTTCTTGTACTCGACGAGCGGATCCTTCTGACCGTAGGCTCGCATGCCGATGCCTTCTTTGAGGTGGTCCATCGACAGCAGGTGGTCTTTCCACTGCGTATCGATGACGTTCAGCATGACCATGCGTTCGGTTTCACGCATGATCGCCGCGCCGTCGGGCCCGAGCATGGCTTCCTTTTCGTTGTAGCGGCGCACCAGCAGATCGTAAATATGATCCTCGATCTCGGCGCGTTCCATCTCGCGAATCTCCTCGACGAAAATCTTCACGCCGAACTGGTTGAGCACATCGAGTTGCAGGTTCTCGAAATCCCAGTTGAAGGGCTTGTCGTTCTCCGGGCAGCGCCGGTCGACATACTCCTCGACGATTCCGCGCACGACATCGAGGATCTTCTCCTTCTCGTTCGCGCCTTCGAGCAGCTGCCGGCGCATGCCGTAAACGGCCTGGCGCTGCTTGTTCATTACGTCGTCGTACTCGAGCAGGTGTTTGCGCGCGGCGAAGTTCTGCGCCTCTACGGCCTTCTGTGCCGCCGCGATCCGCTTGGTGATCATCCGCGACTCGATCGGCACATCCTCCTCCATGCCGAGCCGCAGCATGATGTTCTGGATGCGCTCGCCACCGAAGATGCGGAGCAGATCGTCCTGCAGGGACAGGAAGAAACGGGATTCACCGGGGTCGCCCTGGCGGCCGGCGCGGCCTCGAAGCTGATTATCGATGCGGCGTGCCTCGTGACGCTCGGTGCCGAGAATGAACAAACCGCCGAGGTTCACGACCTCGTCGTGCTCGGCATCAGTCTGCGCCTTCACGCCGCCAAAAACAGCATCCCACTCGTGCTTCGGTACGTTGTTCGGGTCTTTGCTCTGCTTCTTCAGCTTCTCTTTCGTGAGGTACTCGGGGTTGCCGCCGAGCAGAATGTCGGTGCCGCGGCCGGCCATGTTGGTGGAAACGGTAACGGCCCCTTTTCGCCCGGCCTGAGAAACGATAAATGCTTCGCGTTCGTGATTCTTCGCGTTCAGGACTTCGTGCTGGACGCCCATCCGCTGCAGAATTCGCGACAATTTCTCGGATTTCTCGACTGACACTGTGCCGACGAGAACCGGCTGCCCCTTTTGATTGAGTTCTTTGATCGACTGCGCCGCGTTCTTCCACTTTTCGTCCTCGGTGCGGTAAACGATATCGGAATGCTCGATGCGGCGCAGCGGACGGTGCGTGGGGATAACGACCACGTCAAGCTTGTAAATCTTGTAGAACTCCGGCGCTTCGGTCTCCGCCGTTCCGGTCATGCCGGCGAGCTTTTTGTACATGCGGAAGTAGTTCTGGAAGGAGATGGTGGCGAGCGTCTGGTTCTCGCGTTCGATCTTCACCCCTTCTTTGGCTTCGACGGCCTGGTGCAACCCGTCGCTCCAGCGGCGGCCCGGCATGATACGGCCGGTGAATTCGTCCACGATGACGACCTGCCCGTCGTGCACGAGGTAATCGCGATCGCGCTGGAACAGGACGTGCGCTTTCAGCGCCTGCTCGACATGGTGTTTCCACTCGACATGCGCCATATCCCAGAGGCTCGGAAGCCCGAGCAGGCGGGCGGCTTTGTCGAATCCTTCGTCGGTGAGAGCGACCTGCTTGTGCTTCTCATCCACGGTATAGTCACCCGTGAAGTACTTCTCGCCCGGCTCTTTGCCCTCGATCACCTCGCCGCGGATCAGCCTCGGGATCATGCGGTCGACTTTGTAGTATTTGTCGGTCGATTCCTCGCTCGGACCGGAAATAATGAGCGGCGTCCGCGCCTCGTCGATGAGGATGGAGTCGACTTCGTCGACGATGGCGAAGTTGAGGCCGCGCTGCACGCGGTCGGCCGCCGCGTACTTCATGTTGTCGCGCAGGTAATCGAAACCGTATTCGTTGTTCGTTCCGTA
>DASSSG010000244.1:0-2278 GCA_035708545.1 Bryobacteraceae bacterium
GGCCGTGACTGCCGAGCCCAGCAACAGGGCTACTATGGCCAGAGCAGGAAACCATTTGCGAAAATCAACCATTTCCTTCTCCTTGTGAGTTTCAGAATGTGAATTGATGGAAGTTCTTTTTCACCCGAGCCTCAAACGTGCGGTTCTAGCTCAAATGTGATCGACTTCTCACTTATGCTTTTCTGTGCTCGCGGGATTCATTCTGATGAATGCCGCTCGAACCCTTAGACGCAGTCAGAATATTTCTATCATTACCAACCCGCCGAGTCAAGCCGAAACTGAAGTATGACTTGCACTTGCGGACCGTCGCCCTTGTGGGTCAGCACCCCCGCAAACGCAGTTGCGCCCCCCTGAGTGTATCGTCAGACGCGTCCTGCGGACGCTGGATTGATCACCGGACGGCATATTACTCGGGTCAGGTGGTGAATTACAAAGGTTGAACGGAAGTGTTAGTCAACTGCCAATTCGATCGGCGGAGTATCGCGCGCCGCCTGCCTCAACACTAGCGGCAACGTGAGGTCCGGCGGCAAAGTTTCCGGCAACGCGACATTGACCTGGGTAAGACCCATGAAATCCGGCGCTGCACCGGCGTACGTTACCGGGACGGAACGGCCGTTGATGAGCGCCACTACCGGGTCATTTTCGCCAAAGCCCGTGCCGTAGATCGAAACCGCCGATCCTCGCCGCGCCGGATTTGTCGGACCGTTCAGAGACCCATCAATATTCAGCACTGCCCCGCGGCGCGCATCAACCATGAACACGGCTGGCGCCTGCGAATCAATCAGGATGTTTCGCTCGAGCGAGCCGGACGGCGAGACGATCCGAATGACATGTTCGCCAGGCGGCACTTCCGGAAGGACGAAGTTCACCTGAAACGGCAGCGCCGCCAGAACCACGGCCGGTTTCCCGGCAATCTCGATCCGCGTCTCCGCGCCCGCCCGTGCAAGCCCCGCGCCATAGGCCGCGGCGATGGTCGCCGGTGCGATTCCCGGTTTAAACGAAGCCGCGTTTACCACAGAGTTCGATTCAAACCGAATCGTCTGAGGCGCAATCTGCAGCATCGGACCTGTACGCGTGATGCTCCAGGTCAGTGCCGTTCCGCCATCTATCTGTGTCTGCCCGGCCGAGACGAGATCACTGACCTGTGCGCGCGAAATTCCGCCTGCGAGCTCGATTTGGTACTCGTAGGCATCGCTCGCACACGCCTGCTGCCGGAGAACGCCGCCGCTCACCGGCCACTCGATTCCGCGCCCACACGGTCCCGCCGCCGGCGTGATGGTGAGTGCATCCGCGGAACGGACTATGACACCGGAAGCACTCGTCTCGCCAGGCGCGAGAGCAACAGCCGCGGCGATTCTGCCGTCCCAGGCAATGCCGGCACCGGGCGCCGCGTCGTACACCGTAAGGCGACCATCCGGCTCCACGCCGATCGCGGCCAGAAAGCGGCTCGACGCACCCGCCGGAACGGCGAGAAGCACGGGCGTGCCCTGCGCCACCAGGTCGCGGACGGCGGTGACGTCCGGCTCGACCGGTATCACCTTCAAACTGGCTCGCACGAAGCTGCCGAGTCGCCACAGGTTGACGAACTCCTCGCTGCTGCCGGGAAGCGAAACAAACCCGTCGCAACTTTGTGCGCCGCTCGAATCTGCGCCGCAGGCGGTCTTCAGGAACTGTCTCAGTGCGGCAACGTCAGCCGTCCCGCCGGATGTGCCGAGCTCGCCACGGTTCTGCCAGTACCGCAGGATCGAAGCGCTCGCCGCGAGCATAGTGTCGTTGCCCATCGTGTCCGTGAGCCGTGGGAAATTCGCGAGCACGAACCTGCTCGCACGCGCGGAGAAGGTTGTGACCTGACGGCCGGCTTCGGCTGTCGCCAGTGCAACCGACTCGCCGCTCGGCATGCGCAGGCGTGCCTGTGCTTCGCCAAGCTCGTTCGTCGCTTGCTCGGCGGTGAAGATCGCGGCGCCTGGAGACGCGGTCCAGCGGACGGGCAGCCCGGCGACAGGATTCCCAGCATCGTCGGTGGCGCGAATCCGGAGTGCCTGCGGAAGAGCCGCCGCGGGTGCGCCGGTCTGGCTGTCACCCGCTGTCTTTCTGAGCTGGATGCGCGTCTCCGCCCGCGAACGCACATTATAGGTGGCAAGCGCGAGGACGCCCGCATCCGTGGTTGCCCGTACAGCCACAGTTTCGCTGGGAGCGTTCGGCGGGATCCAAACCTGCCATGCGTGCGCGCCGCTGTCGCTCGTAACGAAGAAGTCGGGCCGCCCGCTGACCGATACCC
>DASSSG010000245.1:0-6925 GCA_035708545.1 Bryobacteraceae bacterium
GTAGGTGTTGTCGGCCATGGCCCGATCATCTCACTTCGGGTTTATGTCCGATTGTAGAAATTTGACGTGGTTCTGGAACTCGGTTCGGGAGGACTGGTATCCACTCGGCGTGATGCCGGAAAAACTGCGGAAGTCGTGGATGAAATGGGACTGATCGAAGTAACCGCAATCCATGGCGATTCGGGTCCAGTCGACGCGATCTCCGCGTCCTGCGCGGGCGAGAGCCCGCTGAAAGCGCAGGATACGGCAATAGTGTTTTGGTGACAGGCCGACGTCGGCTTTGAACCGCTCAATGAAGCGTTTCGGGCTCAGGCCGACCGTATCCGTTACGCTTCGCACAGTCGTGTGAACGTAACCGTGGGCGAATGCGTCAATCGCAAACGTCACGGCCGGATGCGGGCCGGGAAGCTTGCACGCATGGGCAAGTGCCCCCTCCATCACGTCGAGCCTGGCTTGTGCCGGTCGGGCGGCGAGCAGCTGCTCGCGCACATCCGCGGCTCGCCGGCGTCCCCACAACAGCTCGAGCGGAATGTGAGCGTCACGGATGTCGTGGGCCGGAATGCGGAAGAATGGCGTGGTGCCGCCGGGTCTGAAAGCCACTCCCAGAACGTGTTCCTGTTCGGCAGTGTCGATGATGCAGTACCGCGACTGCACACCCACGAGTATTGTGCCCGAAGCCGTGGTGCAGCAAAACTCGGGTTCACGGTCGTATACGCGCGTCTGATCTTCCTTCAGGTTCACGATGAGCTGCGCGGCGCCGCCCGGAAGAACGCGTTGCAGCGCGAGCGGTCCGGGGGCGGTCTCGCAGTACCAGATGGACGCGATGAAAGCGTCGAGCGGCGGCGCGGGCACTCGATGCAGATAGATCATGCTACTCGTCGTCGCCGGTGGCGCCATAGGCGCCGGCCAGATCCTGCTGTCTGATTTTGTCGACATTGAATTTCGCCGCTCGATCGAGCATGCTTTGCAGCACCTTCTCGGCCGGCGGCAGCTCATCGCCTTTGATCCAGCGCAGCGGGTTGATGCGAGCCACGACAAACGGCCGCAGATACGGGCTCTGCAGACCACGTTCCTTAAGCCCGGCAACGATCTCGGCGACCCGATCTTCGAGTTCGGCGAGCTTTGCTGCCCGACGCGCATGAACCTTCATTGCGGTGCGTATCGGCTCTTCGGAAAACTCCTCCACTCTCCGCAGCACGGGATGGTACGCCCCGCCCGCAAACATGCGGCGCTCGTCGTATATCATGCCGAGCGTCACGAGCGACGGATCCTCCAGATAAAATGCGAAGCTCGACTCCGGCTCCGCCGGCTGCTCCTCGACGAGACCGCGATAAATGCGAAACACTTCCAGCGCGCGTTCCTTCAGGTTGTGCGCCTTCTCTGTATTCAGCGCGAGAATCTGCCGCGCGACCTCCCGGTCGGGAATGATCAGCGCGGTGATCGAACGGGCGCCGAGTCTCCGCATGGCTTCGAGCCTGTGGTATCCATTCGGCGTCCAGAAGCCGCCTTCCGGTGCGGGCACCGCGATAACAGGATCAAGAAACCGGCCCGTTTTATGGATTACTTCCGCGAGGCGCTTGTGATGCGCGTCAGAAAGATCGCGCTGAAACGGGGTCGGCTGGATGGCATCAATCGGCAGCACGGCGAATATCAGCGCCTTGCCTCCGAGCGGATCCCGAAAGCTGGCCACCATGCAGCCGCCGTCCTGTTCAACTCGTTCGGCGACCGGCGCGAGTTCGTGCGTTACGCCGATCGAGCAATCCGCCGGCTCGAGACCCGTCGATTTGGAGACACGTTTCCGCCGGCCGGCGCGCTGTGCGCGCTTCGGCTTTGCCGTCTTGCCTTTCGCTTCGCCCGGCATCCGAGCGCTCCAGTTATATGTTTACGCAGATGTGGGCGGGACGGCAGACCTCGCGCTCGGGCAGCGAGTATTTAGAACGACAGCCGCAGCCCCATCTGAATCTGGCGGTTCGGGCCGGTCGTCGCTGTAATGCGCCCCGCGGCCGGGTTGCCGATGCTGGCGTTCGGCAGGTCGAACTGCGGAGAATTGAACAGGTTGAAAAACTCGGCGCGGTACTGCAGCCGCCAGCGCTCGCTGGCGACAAAGTCTTTGAACATCGACCAGTCGAGGTTCACGCGGCCTGGTCCCCGCAGAATATTGCGGCCTGAGTTGCCGAACGTGTACTGAGCCGGAACGGCCCACGCCGCCGTCGGGCTGTTGAACGACGTGTCGAACCAAAGAAATGGATCGGGGTTGTCGAGTTTGCCGGATTTCAGGCGGTTCGGCCTGCTGCCACCGGCGTTCGAAACGGAAGTCTGCAGAACCGGGGTGAACGGCAGCCCGGTCTGCGCCGTGAAAATGAAATTTGTGTCCCAGCCGCCGAGAGCGGCATTCAGCACGCGCGATCCGAGATCATACCGCCGGCCTCTGCCAAGCGGCAGCGCCCAGTTCATCGACGTCGTGAAGCGATGACGAATGTCGAAGCCGGAGTCTCCACGGTCGCACTGGCGGCAGCGGCGATCCTGAGGTATGGGTCCGTTGTCGGCACCGCCAAACGCGTTCGCAATGTCGTCGATTGAATGTGCCCACGTGTAGGCAGCCAGGAATCCGATTGTACTGAAGCGGCGTTCGAGCGAAGCCTGCAGTGAGTTGTAACTCGACTTGCCATCGAAGGTAAGGTAACTTACGTCCGTGACGTTCGGCGCGATGGAGAATAACGGCCGGCGAGGATTGTTAGAGCCAGGTCCGGGTACCGGCTGGTTGTAATTCCAGGAGAAATCGAGGCGCCGGCCGATGTTACCCACGAAACCCACCTTGCTCACGAGTTGCTTCGGAAGTTGCTGCTGGATTTGAAAGTTGCACTGCTGAACGTAGGCGGACCGCATGTGGGGATCGACTGCGAGCATCGCGCCAACCGGATTCCGCGCGACCGTGTTGAAATCCAGCGCTGGAATCGGGTCGAATCCCTGCGCCACCCTGCGTGGAGTTGTACTGAACTGGTTGATGTCGGCGGTAACGATAGGTCCGAAAGGTAACTGGCGGTGACGGCGCATGTAGACGCTCTCGCTGTTGCCCGGGTTGTAAAATACCCCGTAACCGCCGCGCAATACGGTGTTGCGTGTAAGCTGGTACGCAAAGCCGACGCGCGGCCCGAAATTATTGCGGTCGGTGCGAATGCCAGTGGCCGCATCCGTGTTAAAGCCGGCGATGAGGAGTCTGCCACTAACAACATCGAAGTTCGTCTGCCGGTTGGCGACTTCCGTGAGCGGCGTATCCAGCTCATACCGAAGCCCGAGATTCAGCGCCAGCTTCGAATTGACCTTCCAGTCATCCTGAACGTAACCCGCCCATTCGCTGTAGCGGAAGCCCGGAAACACGAGCGTAAAATCCTGCTCGATCGTGCTTGCGGTGCCCAGCAGAAACGCGGCCATGACTTCTCCCGTAGCGCCAGTGTTGTTCGGGTCATCGGTAAAGATGCGGCCGAAGTTGAACCTGCCGTTCCCGCGGTTGGTTTGATACTGCGTGATCTGGCGGCGGCGAAGCTCGAACCCAAACCTGAGTGAGTGCCGGCCTTCGAGTTTAGTCACGTCGACTCGGGGATTGAAGGTGTTCTCGATCCGGATGATCGGCAGCGAGCGGGTCTGTCCGATCCCGAAGTACCCCGAGGGACTGATGATCGGAATGCCGTCCGACTCCGGGCCCTGATTCGAATTCGGGACACCGAGCTTTTGTCCAAGCTGAGCGCCCGGCGTGGCGCCCTCCTGACGATAATCGAGGTTGAAGCGATTGAAGCCCATTTTCGCTTCGAGAATCAACGCGGGAGTGAAGGTGTGCACCCAGGAAAGGACTGCGTTGTAAGCGCGGAGAGTGGAATCTCCGGCAAACGTATCCTCATTGCCGAGGCTGACCGGCGTGCTGAGACCCGGCACGCTGACATTCGGGAACGTCGAAGGACGGGTGGTGACCGTATCCTGGCGTGAAAAGCGGCCCAAAACCTGATTCTTGTCATCCCAGTTCCAGTCGATCCGGCCATCGCCCTGATCCCAGCGCTGGACATCTTTGAGTATGGCCACATAGTTATTCGTGAGACTGCTGTTCTGCGGCGCCGGATACGCCTGTATCAGCCGGCTGGTAATCGGATCCCACCGGTTCATCGGGATCATGCGACCCGCGAAGCGATCGCGCGTAAAGCCCGATGCTGTTCCGGGCGCGGGACGCGTCGTTGTCGGATCGTAGATGTCCCGGACCGACGAGAAGTCGCCGCGCCGCATAGCCAGGGTCGGTACCGTTCCCACCTGCGGCCGTTCCTGCCGTCGCCGGAAACCCTCATAGTTGCCGAAGAAGAACAGCTTATTCAGGATGATTCTCCCGCCCAGTGTGCCTCCAAACTGGTTCTGGCGGTAGGCCGGCTTCGGGAAATTCAGCGGCGCGAAATAATTGCGTGCATCGAGCTTGTCGTTGCGGAGAAATTCGTATGCCGAACCATGCCATTTGTTCGAGCCCGACTTCGTGATCACATTGACCGTGGCGCCCGAGTTCCTCCCCTGGTCGGCGGCGAACATATTGGTCTGGATCTTGAACTCACGGACCGCCTCCACGGACGGCCGCAGAGTGATCGAGAGCGTCAGACGCTCGTTGTTGTCGATGCCGTCCATCAGGAAGTTGTTCGAGTTCTCGCGGTTGCCGTTCGAAAACAGTTCGGAGCCCGGGCGCAGATCGTCCGGGCGGCTTCCGCTCATGATGGTGCCCCTCGCTCCGAAACCAACGCCGACAACGCCGGGCCCGAGGATGGCGAGCTGCACGAAATTGCGGCCGTTCAGTGGAAGGTCTTCGATGGCCCTCGTCTCGATGACCTGGCCGATCGAGGAGGTATCGGAGTCAATGAGCGGAGCGGCGCCAACAACTTCGACCGTTTCGCTCACAGCCCCGATCTCGAGCGTAAAGTCGAGGCGCGCGGTCTGGTTCACCTCGAGCCGTACGCCATCGCGCTTTATCTGCCGGAACCCCTGTTTGGAGACGGTAACGGTATAGTCGCCGGGAGCGAGAAACGGAACCGTGTAATCACCAGTTTCACCGCTCAGGACGGAACGTTCGTTTCCGGTGGCTGTATTGCGGACCGTGATTTCGCTCCCCACAACGGCTGCTCCGGTTTTGTCAAGCACACTGCCCGTCAGAGTGGAGGTGGCCTGTCCCGACATGAGCGAGACGGTGGCAATCAGGCAGAGAAAAGACACGCCAAGCTGTTTCATTCGCGTACTCCTCCTCGATTCGAAGCCTCTAACCGCCCTCCCCCGACCGGCGGTAATTCCCGGAGATTATAACTCGTCAGCCGGTGGCAGGTGGTTCTTCAGTCCACCCGTGTGGTTTTATGTTGTACCCTGACCCAAAGGTCATCCCGCCATGCAGTCTCCCGATGCCGACCGCCTTCGCCAGGATTTCCTGAAACGCGGCTTTACGCGCCGCGGCTTCGGGCGTGCTCTTTCACTGTTCACCGCCGGCGCCGCCATCCCGCTCTGCAACGAATCCGCGCTGGCGCAGCTTTCAATGATCGGCCCGATTCCGGAGGGCGCCGTCAGAATCAACGCCAACGAGAATCCGCTCGGCCCCTGCCGCGAAGCCGCGGAAGCGATGCGCGCGGTGATCGCCGATGGCGGGCGGTACATGTACGAGACGGGCGCGCGCTTCGCCTCGGCGCTCGCCGAAACCGAAGGTCTGCCTGCAACCTATGTGCTGCCGTTCGCCGGTTCCAGCGATCCGCTCTATCGCGCCGTGGCGGCGTTCACATCCCCTGCTCGCGCGTTCGTCACGGCGGATCCCGGCTACGAGGCCGGCGAACTGGCCGCTCGCTTTCTCGGCGCTCGCGTGCACCGCGTGCCGCTCACGAAAGATTACCGCCACGACGTGCGCGCCATGGCGAAGGCCGACACCAGTACAGGCCTGCTCTATGTCTGTAGTCCCAATAATCCGACGGGCACGGTGACCCCGAAGGACGACGTCGAGTGGCTGATCGCAAACAAACCCGAAGGAAGCATCGTGCTGCTCGACGAGGCTTATCTGCATTTCGCAAGCTCCGCCACGCCTGCCACCTATCTCGTCGCGAAAGACAAGGACCTCATCATACTGCGCACGTTTTCCAAGATTTACGGAATGGCCGGACTGCGTGCGGGCGCGGCGCTCGCGCGCCCTGACCTGCTCGACAAACTGCGCCGCCTGGGACCGGGCATGCTGCCGATCACGGGTATGATCGGCGCAACCACCAGCCTCAGGATCTCAAATCTCGTTCCCGAGCGCCGTCGATTCGTGAAGGAAATTCGCGAGGACGTTTTCAGCTTCCTCGATAAGCACAAATTCTCGTTTGTGCCGTCCGAGTCAAATAAGTTCATGGTGGATGTGAAGCGGCCGGGCGGAGAGATTGTCGCAGCGCTCGCAGCCGAGAGCGTGTATGTCGGCCGCGTCTGGCCTTCCTGGCCGACACACATCCGCGTGACCGTCGGCATGCCCGACGACATGTCGAAGTTCAAAGCTGCCTTCCTGAAAGTAATGGCCTGACCTGTGGAGCCCGCATCAGGCCGCCAGCAGGAACGCTGGACCACGGGCAAGCTTCCGGCGATTTAGCAAGTCCGGCGCGCACGGGGTCTCCAGCCGCCGGAACTTACTCTACGGCCGGGACTCTTCAGCTTGCCCCGCGCAACGGCTGTGCCCGGGAAAGCTGACTGGCCGATAATGAGCCTGTGCGACGGCTGATATTGTTGCTTACCCTCCTCGTGACATACGCCGTCGCGGACGACAGGCCGATTGTCTTCCGCGGCATCACGGTCGTCGATGGCACCGGTGCCAGACCACAGCGGCAGCTGGATGTGCTCCTCGGGGGCGACCGCATTGTGAAGGTTGGCCCCAGGGTTCGCGCGCCGGAGAAAGCTCGCG
>DASSSG010000246.1:0-5285 GCA_035708545.1 Bryobacteraceae bacterium
CAAGATCATCCACCGCCACGGTGTTGTGCGTGTGATCTGCACCAGCAGCCCCAAACACAAACAGAGGCAGGGCTGACGCAGGAGAACTATGGCGCGTATCGCTGGCGTTGATTTACCCGCCCGCAAGCGGGCGGAAGTCGGTCTGACGTATATCTTCGGGATCGGCCGCACGCGGTCGAAGTCGATTCTGCACCGCACGGGTGTAAACCCGGACAAGAAGGTTTCGGACCTTACGGAGGACGAGGTCAACCGCATTCGCATCCTCATCGAAGGCGAAGGCGCCGTCGAAGGCGACCTCCGCAAGGAAGTCTCGATGAATATTAAGCGGCTGATCGAGATGGGCTCGTATCGCGGCCTGCGGCACCGCCGCGGTCTGCCCGTCCGTGGCCAGCGGACCCACACCAACGCGCGCACCCGCAAGGGGCCGCGGCGCGGCACCATCGCCAATAAGAAGAAGTCCGCTGCCAAGACCTGATCCCGAGACGGTATTCGATAAATGGCCAAAGCACCAGCCAGGACGACGAAGAAGAAAACATTCAAGAAGCGGGAAAAGAAGAACGTCCCGGTGGGCCTCGTTCACGTGCAGGCGACGTTCAACAACACTATCATCACGTTCACCGACCAGCTCGGCAACGTGATCGCGTGGTCGAGCTCGGGCTCCCTCGGGTTCCGCGGCTCGCGAAAGGGCACACCGTTTGCGGCGCAGCAGGCATCTCTTACGGCTGCCAACAAAGCTAAAGAATCCGGCCTGCGCACGGTCGAAGTCCGTGTCGCCGGTCCCGGCGCCGGCCGCGAATCGGCCGTGCGCGCACTCTCCACGGCGGGTATCGAAGTACGGTCCATTAAGGACGTGACCCCGATCCCGCACAACGGCTGCCGCCCGCCGAAAAGGCGGCGTGTCTGAGCGGACGGTTCCGCTCATCAAGCAGGAAGAAGGCCGGCCAGGCCGTAAACTGCACCTGAGACTCTGGTCTGGAGGTTATCGAATTTGGCTCGTTATTCCGGCCCCGTGTGCCGCCTTTGCCGCCGCGAGGGCATGAAGCTCTTCCTCAAAGGCGAGCGCTGCCATACCGAAAAGTGTGCGATCGAGCGCCGCAATTTCGTTCCCGGCCAGCATGGCAAGGACCGCAGGCCGAAGATCGTCGGCTATGGTTTGCAGCTGCGTGAAAAGCAGAAGACCCGGCGCTACTACCGCCTGCTCGAGACCCAGTTCCGCAACCTGTTCGAGAAAGCCGCGCGCATGTCCGGTATTACGGGTGACAACCTCATCCAGATGCTGGAGCGCCGCCTCGATAACACCGTCTACCGCATGGGGCTGGGCACCAGCCGCGCGCAGGCGCGCCAGATGGTCCGCCACGGGCACTTCGCGGTGAACGGTCGAAAGGTCAACATCCCTTCGTTCCAGGTAAAGCCGAATGACATCATCGAAGTCCGCGAGCGCAGCCGCAATAATCCCGCGATTCTCAGCGCCCGTGACACCACGGCGCACGCCCCGACTCCGAACTGGCTCGAGGTCGATCGCGATGCTCTGCGCGCCCGCGTGCTCGCCAACCCGAAACGTGAAGAGCTGGTGCAGATTCAGTTGAACGAGCAGCTCATCGTCGAGCTGTACTCGAAGTAAGGAAGTCAGTCAGGCAGGTATGTGACGCGCGCCTCGAGGGCCGCACCAATAAAGAAAATATGTTCAAGGGTTTTCAGAAGCCGAAGAGACTAGTCGCCAACACGGAAACGCTCAATGATCGGTTCGGGCAGTTCACTGCCCAGCCTTTCGAGCGCGGTTTCGGCACGACCATCGGCAACGGCCTCCGTCGTGTGCTCCTCAGCTCCATTGAGGGCGCCGCGATCACCGCCGTTCGCATCGAAGGCGTCGCCCACGAATTCAGTCCGATTCCGGGCGTGGTTGAGGATGCTACCGACATCATCCTCAATCTCAAACAGATTCCCTTTAAGATGACCGGCGAAGGCATGCGCACGGCGCGGCTTGTCGTCGAGCAGGCCGGGCAGGTCCTCAGCGGTCAGATCCAGACTGACGCTGATGTCGAGGTGCTCGACCGCAACATGCACATCGCCACCGTCAGCGAGGGTGGCCGTCTCAATATCGAGATGCGCCTGAAGCCCGGCCGCGGCTATGTTGCCGCCGACCGCAATTTCGATGAGGACCTGCCGCTCGGCTATATCCCTATCGATTCCGTCCACTCGCCCGTCCGCAAGGTCAACTACAGCGTCGAGGCTGCTCGCCTCGGCCAGATGACCGATTACGACAAGCTCACCCTCGAGGTCTGGACCAACGGAGCCATTTCGCCGCAGGACGCGGTCGGACAGGCGGCGAAGCTGCTGAAGGACCACATGTCGATCTTCATCAACTTCGAAGAGCTGCCCGAGGCCACCGAGGAACCGGCCGAGCGCGCCGCCGGCCAGATGAACGAAGTGCTCAACCGTTCGGTCGAAGAGCTCGAGCTCAGCGTCCGTTCTTACAACTGTCTGAAAAATGCGAACATTCAGACCATCGGCGATCTGGTCCAGAAAACCGAAGCCGAGATGCTCCGTACCAAGAACTTCGGCCGCAAGTCTCTGAACGAAATCAAAGGCATTCTCGAGCACCTCGGCCTCTCGTTCGGCATGAAATTCGATGCCTCGGGCCGGCTCGTCGGGCCTGCCCCAGGTTCGCAGCCACCGCTGCCTTCCGGTGACGGCGACTTCGAGGAAGCAGGAGACGTCAACGAATGAGGCATCAGAAGGCCGGCTACAAGCTCAAACGTGACAGTGGCGCTCGCAAGGCGCTGCTGCGCAACCTGGTCACCAGTGTCGTGCTGAACGACTTCGTGATCACGACCGTGCCGAAGGCGAAGGCCGCCAAACCGCTCGTGGACAAAATGGTTACGCTCGCCAAGCGCGATACACTCCATTCACGCCGTCAGGCAGCGGGTTTCCTGCTCTCTCCCGAATCGGTGCAGCGCCTGTTCGACAAGGTCAGTCCGAAGATGGCAAACCGCGCTGGCGGTTACACCCGCATCGTGCGTCTCGGCTTCCGCAAAGGCGACGGCGCCGAGCTGGCCAAGCTCGAGCTCATGGGTACCGAGCTGGTCCGCCGGGCCGCCGATCGCGCCAAACGCCGCGAAGAGCGCCTGAAGGCCATGCGGGAAGGCCGCGAGGGCGAAGAGGCCGCGGAATAGGGCAGGCTCACAGGCTCAGGTGGGTTCGCAGCCGGTTCAGGCCGCCTCGCCCGCAAACAGCCGCTCGAGCGGCAGCTGCGAGCCTAACAACGGAAGCGATCCCATCAACCAGCGGCCAGGTGTTTGATCCCTGGCGTCGGACCCGAAAGCTACGTCCGCGCTCCAGAGCTCACAATGCTCCGGCAGCGGACGATACGGTGATTCAGTCTCTGTGAATCCGGCCACCTTCGCGGCCGTCGCCACCTCCTCGATCAGTTGGCGCAGACGGCGCTGCAAGATCTTACGCACCCTGTCCGGGTAGCTCACAAATACCGCCTCGCCGTGCCGGAGTTCAAGCCTCCCGCCGGGCGGATCCGGTATGCGGTCGAATTCGGCGACCGTGAGCGGCTCCGGGATACTGGCAGCACTCACACTTTTTTGATGTTAAATGGTTGCTGCTCTGGAAGTGAGTGATTTCCCTGCATAACTGGAAGCTCACGCTCGAGTACGATGGCACCCGTTACAGCGGCTGGCAGGAGCAGCAGAACGCCCGTACCGTCATGGGTGACCTCCGACGCGCGGCCGAAGAATTCCTCCGAGTCGACGTGGAACTCCAGGGTGCCGGCCGCACCGACGCCGGCGTTCATGCGCTCGCCCAGGTGGCCCACCTCCGTGCACCGATTCGAAAAACGCCCGAAGAACTGCTCCGCGGCCTCAACGCCTACCTCCCCGCCGATATCGCTATCCTCGCGGTTGATCCTGCCCGGAAGAACTTCCACGCCCGCCACGACGCGCTCACCCGCACGTACCTCTGCCAAATCTCTACGCGCAAAACCGCCTTTGCGAAGCGCTTTGTCTGGTGGGTGAAGGACGAACTCGACGTTCCCGCCATGCAGCGCGCCGTCTCACTGCTCATCGGCCGTCACGACTTCGTGTGCTTCCGCGCGGCCGACGCCGCGCGCCCCGGCGAATCGACCATCGTCGTGGTCGAAAGTGCTGGTGTCGAAGTCGAAGGCCACCTGATTCTCTTCCACATCGAAGCCTCGCATTTCATCTGGCGCATGGTGCGGCGTCTCGTCGGCGTCCTGGTGAAACTCGGCCGCGGCGAAATCACCCACGCGCAATTCGAGCACCTCCTCAGCGGCGACTGCGATGGCAGACTCGATGTCGGTGCCTGGACTGCGCCCGCGGCCGGCCTGTTCCTTGAGAAGGTCACGTACGGCGACAAACCCGCCGCACGCCCGAAGCCCAGCCGCGCGCCCCGCGACCGCAGGCGCGGGTGACCCGACCATCAACGGCACCGCGTCACTGGGCAGGCCTCCTGAAGAGGCACTCAGCGCGTTCCGGTATTCGGTTTTCCGCTCGGCTTGCGCGCAGCGTCGATCGCGCCCATGAGCGCGGCGCCGATCGCGAGCCCCAGGCCGGCAGCGATCAACATCCCGCTTCCCGATGCGCGCCGCGAAGCGTCCCAATCCTCGAGACCGGCGGTTGCCCGCCGGAAAGTTCGACCCAGTGCGCTCCGCCCCGGCTGGGAGATGTCTTCGACGACCTCGCCGACCTCTTCCTCATCGAGAAAGCGCGCCACGTCGGCCTGCGCGATAATGCCCGCGAGGCGCCCGTATTCGTCCACAACCGGAACTCTCCGCACCTGGTTGCGGCTCATCGCCTCCAGCGCGTCGCGGACATCGTCGCTCTCCGTGCAGGTCACAGGACTGGCGGACATTACCTCATCGACGCGCGTAGCCTCGGGCGCGCGGCCCTCGGCGATCAATCGCACGGTCAGATCGCGATCGGTCACGATCCCAACCACACGCCGGTCATCGCGGCTGGCAATGACCGGCACCGGCCCGACGTTTTCGTCGCGCATGATCTCGGCCGCCCGGAGCGCCATGTCTCCCGGCACACAGAACGCAGGATCAGTTGTCATCAGCTCTCGGCAAGTCATGGTGGTACCCGTAGGACACACCCGCCGCGGAAATGTGACACCTCTTGCCCGAATGTCAGGCTGGCGTCAATTCAGTTCCTGCCCCTGCGCTGCTTCCCGCTCGGCCAAAGAACTCCCGGGCCCGGAACCTCCGGTCCTCGTGTGGCGGTCGTACTCCCGGTCGCGTCCGGTGCGCCTGCCATTTGACA
>DASSSG010000247.1:0-11551 GCA_035708545.1 Bryobacteraceae bacterium
AGCCAGGCTGAGCCACGCCCCGAATCAGCGGAAGACTCTTTCAGCTTACCACGTGCGAGCCCTATTCATCGGCCTCGCGAGGGTGTTTTCCCGGCAATCCAGCCGGATTTTCATGCACCTTTTCGCGCCAGTTGCCGCGCATCCCCGATGCAATATGGATGCTTCCCTCACCAAACTTGTCTTTCAGCCGGTCCATCGCTCCCACGGCCTTGCGCCAGCGCTCGCAGCGCTCCGTTTCCAGAAGACTTAGTTGCCCCTCGTTGCCGAGCAGACCCGTCGCGCAAACCCCCAGCAGCCGCACCTTCTCGCCGGTCCAGTTGCGCCGGAACAGCACGCGCGACTGCTCGATCAGGTCGATATCGAGCTCCGTCGGCTGGTCGAGCGTCGCCGCGCGCGTGATAGTCGAGAAATCTTTGTAGCGGAGCTTGATCTGCACGGTGCGCGCCTGCAGCTCATGCTCGCGCAGCCGCCGGCCGACCATCTCCGCCATATGCGCAAGTGTAGATTCGAGCACGTCGGGATCGGCCGTGTCCTGGTCGAACGTGTGCTCGTGGCTGATCGATTTCGGATCCTCGTCGCCGCCAATATCCGAATCGAACCATCCTCCGGCGTCCGCGCCGACCGCTTTGCCGGCCAGCGCCAGTCCCCATTTGCCCAAACGCTCTTCGAGAAACTCGCGATCGAGTGCCGCCAAGTCGCCTACACGATGCACACCCAGGTCGTGCAACACGCGCTCGGTCGCCTTGCCCACACCCGGTATCTTCCGGATGTCGAGCGGAGCCAGAAATTGTGCCTCCACGCCGGGCGGCACCCACAGAATCCCGTTCGGCTTTGCCTGATCGGAAGCGATCTTCGCGAGCAGCCGCGATGTCGCGATCCCAATCGAGCAATTCAGTCCCGTCGCCTCGCGGATGGACTCGTGCAGCCTGTGCGCGGCTCGAAGGGGGGCGCCGTGCAGCCGCTCCGTTCCCGTGAGGTCCAGATAGGCCTCGTCGATCGAAGCCATCGCCACCTTCGGCGAGAACCGCTTCAGCACCGTGTAGATCTTCTGCGAATACTCGCGATAGCGCTTTGGGTGGCCATCGACAAAGATCGCGTGCGGGCACAGCTTGTACGCTGTTCGCAGCGGCATGGCCGAGTGGACGCCGTACTTCCGTGCCGCGTAGGATGCGGCCGAGACAACGCCGCGCTCGTTCGGTTTCCCACCGACCACGACCGCTTTGCCCCGCAGGCCTGGATCAAACAGTTCTTCGACCGACACGAAGAACGCGTCCATGTCGAGATGGAAGACTGTCCTCATGGGTTACAGCGCTCGGTTGGCAAACGGCGCGGAGGTTGACATCTCGGTTGACAACCTGCCGCACAATACTCTGGGGATGCCGGCTAGATCGGGACCTGTGCTGACCTCCGACCAGCGCTGGTCCAGCATCGCACGAACGGCATCGAGCGATCGGTACCCGAGCTCGAATATCAGCCAGCCGCCTGGCCGCAGCACGCGTTCGGCCTCTCGGATCAGACGCTGGTAAATCTCATTGCCGGTCGGTCCGGCGTACAACGCGACTTCGGGTTCGAAGTCGCGGACTTCGCGCTGCAGCGACTCGCGGTCCCCGAGGCCGACGTACGGCGGGTTAGACACGACGACATCCATGCTGCCGGCCGGGAATGGATCGAGCAGATCAGCGGCAACATAGTGTACGCTCGCACCGAGGCGGCGCGCATTGTGAGACGCGATGTGCAGCGCCGCGAGTGAAATATCGCTCGCCCAAACCGAAGCGTCGCACTCCAGAGCAATGGTCGCTGCAATCGCGCCCGATCCGCACCCCACGTCCACGACTCGCGATCCGCGAGTCACCCGCTCGATAGCGGCATCGATGACGTGCTCGGTCTCCGGTCGCGGAATCAGCACGTCGGGCGTGACCACAAACTCGCGGCCGTAGAACTCCTGCACCCCGGTGATGTACTGGGTCGGTTTGCCGCGCATACGCTCGTGCAGATAGCGGCCGTAGTGAATCCAGATGTGCTCGGAGAGCTCGGCTTCGGGGTGGCTGTACAGGTAAACGCGCTCGCGGCGGAGCGCGTGGCAAAGGAGGACTTCGGCCGTCAGGCGAGGAACGGCAACGTGCGCGTCCTCAAGCAGCCGCGTGCCCTGATCCAGCGCCGTTTTGACGGTCATCGGCCTGCTGTTTCAGCTTCTCGGTCTGATAGAACGTGGTGACGGCCTCGAGCACCGGATGCAGGTTGCCTTCGAGCACCGAGCCGAGCTGGTACAGCGTCAGCCCGATGCGGTGATCGGTGACGCGGTTTTCCCTGAAGTTGTAGGTGCGGATCTTCTCGCTCCGATCGCCGGAGCCAATCATGCCCTTGCGGTCGGCCGACTGCTCGGCGCGCTGCTTCTCCTGCTCGATCTCGTAAAGGCGCGCGCGCAGCACCTTCTCGGCTTTCGCGCGGTTCTTGATCTGCGATTTTTCGTCCTGGCAGGACACGACAAGCCCGGTTGGCAGATGCGTGATGCGCACGGCCGAGTACGTCGTGTTCACCGACTGGCCTCCTGGGCCGGAGGAACAGAAGGTGTCCACCCGCAGGTCTTTCGGATCGATCCTGATGTCGATGTCCTCGGCTTCGGGCAGCACAGCCACCGTGACGGTCGAAGTATGAATGCGGCCCTGTTGTTCTGTCGCGGGCACTCGCTGGACGCGGTGCACGCCGCTTTCGTACTTGAGCTGGCTGTACACTTTCGCGCCGGAGACCATCGCGATGACTTCGTTCAGGCCACCGACTTCGGATTCGCTTGACGAGATGACATCGACCTTCCAGCCGCGTTCTTCAGCGTAGCGGAGGTACATGCGGAAGAGTTCACCGGCGAACAGCGATGCCTCGTCCCCGCCGGTGCCTTTGCGGATCTCGAGGATAACGTTCTTTTCATCGTTCGGATCCCTGGGGAGCAGGAGGATTCTGAGCTCGTCCTCGATTGCGGCGAGCTGCGGCTCGAGCCGCTCGATGTCCTCGCGGGCCAGCTCGCGCAGATCGGGGTCAGAGTCGGCGAGCATATGCCGCGCACCCTCGAGATCGGTGCTGACCTTCTTCCACTCGCGGTATTTCGCGACTATCTCGCCGAGCTCGCTTTGCTGTTTCGCGACCCTGCGATACCGCTCGGTGTCGCCGATGACCGCGGGATCGGCCATTTGGCGCGTGAGGTCGTCGGAACGGCGTTCGATCTCGTCGAGCTTTTGGATGTATTGCATGGAGCGGGCGCGATCAGGCGATGACGAGCTCGCCGCCCTGGGCTCTTTCGAGTTCCATCGCGCCTTCGAGAGCGCGGATCGCAACAGCCGTCTGATCGTCCGCAGGCGGCTTTGTAGTCACGCGCTGCAGCCAGAGGCCGGGAGCGGTGAGCAGGGCCATGAGGCTGCCGGGGCGCTTCGCCGCGAAACGGATCAGCTCATAGCTGATGCCGGTGATAACGGGCAACAGGAGAATCCGTGCGGCGAACTTCGCAAGAAAACCCTCCACAGGGACGAGCGCGTAAACGGCGATCGATATCACCATCACGACGAGCAGGAAACTGGTGCCGCACCGCGGGTGCCACGTCACAAAGCGTTGTGCATTCTCGATGGTGACAGGCCGGCCGGATTCAAAGTTGAAGACGACACGGTGTTCGCCGCCGTGATATTCGAACACGCGGCGGATGTCCTTCCAGCGCGAAATCAGCGACAGGAAACCGAGGAAGATCAGGAGGCGGATGAGGCCGTCTACGACGTTGAAGGTGATCTGCCCGCGCAGCGCGGGGAATGGCGTGGCCAACAGGTCGGTGAGGTACAGGGGCACGAACTTATACAGGAAGATGAAGAATACGACCGAGAACATGAGATTGGCGGCCATGATCCACGCGGGAATCTCTTTGGCGCGCCTGCCGGCTGGCGCGGGGGCGGCTGCCGCGGCCGCAGCGCGGGGCGCTGAACCAGTGTCGGGCTGGGACGCCGCAGTCTCAGGGGTCGCCCCGGTTTTGTGTTCGTCCGGGAGCGTGGCGTGTGCCGAGAAGCGGAGCGCCTTGATCCCGAGCCACATTGCCTGGCCGAGCGTCCCAATACCTCGCACGAAGGGGTACTTGAAAATCGGGTACTTTTCAGAGACGCGCGGCAGCGCGTGCTGCTCCGTCACGATCTCGCCGTTCGCCCTGCGTACCGCGATGCAGTAGCTGTGCGGGGCGCGCATCATGACGCCCTCGATGACGGCCTGGCCGCCGACCAGTGTCTCCTCGCCACTTTCGAGCACGGGCAGAAGCTGGGTATGCGCCGCAAGGCGGAAGAACGAGCGAAACGACAAGTGTCGGAACTCCTGAGTTTTCATTATAGCTTGGAGGCGCGCAGGCGGGCCGCAACGCTTCTTGACTATCGGCACACTATTGGATGCGCAGGAGGGCGGCGCGGGTGCGCCGTCGATTCTCCGCAGTGTTCGGGAACGGACGAGAAGTGTCGAATGCGGTGAACAGCGGTCTATCAGCACACGTGTTTACAACAGGTTGTAGCGGCTGCTGAAGTGCGGGTTTCGCAGCCGGAGGATTGCGCCCATGGCATACACGGAGCGGGTGCACGACTTTGTGGCTGGGGAGCTCGATCCCGGTCTGATCGAGCGGCGGAAGGCGGACGGATGGAGCCTGATCGCGCTGGAATGGCAGCGGCCTGCGGCCGACCAGGGACCGGACGTTCCGATCGACGTGCCTTACGGGTTCCGGGTCGCTCGCGATTGCCGGCACCTGGAGGAACATCCGGCGGAGACCGAGGTGCTGCGCATCCTGATGCGGATGATCATCGCCGATCGAGGGCTGTCGCAAACGGCCGATGAATTGAACGTCCGCGGCTACAGGACCAGGGCCGGTGAGGAGTGGCGGCCGACCGATCTCTTTCGCCTCATGCCGGCGCTCGTCGACAGCGCTCCGCGGATTTTTGGCAGCCGTGAGTGGGTGGCGGAGCGCCGCGCGGCGATTCGGTCCTGAAAGAGCCCTGCGCGCGAAAGCCGCCGCGCTGTAGAATCCATCAGTAGTGGCCGACGTTCACACACCCGAGCAGCGCAGCCGGAACATGTCGGCGATCCGCAACCGGAACACCCGGCCCGAACTGGTCGTGCGCTCGCTGGTACACCGAATGGGATACCGGTTTCGGCTGCACCGCCGCGACCTGCCGGGGCATCCCGATCTCGTGTTTCCCGCACGGCGTAAGATCATCTTCGTCCACGGATGTTTTTGGCACCTGCACAGCTGCCGGTACGGACGGGTCGTGCCCGCTACACGGGAGACCTTCTGGGCTGACAAACGCGCTGGGAATCGCACGCGGGATCGGAGGAATCTGCGATCACTGAAAAAGGCCGGATGGGATGTCGCTGTGGTGTGGGAGTGCCAAACACGAGCTCCCGAGCGGCTCGCAGATCAACTCCGGCGATTTCTTGAACACGCCCCTGGCGGAAGTCGAGGGAGGGTAACGATCAATTGAGCGCGGAGGTGGCACAGCCGGTCGCGGCGCCCGCTCGTGCGGGGCGGCGGGAGACGAGCGACCTCGCGGCCACGCGCGTCGTCGCGCTGGACGCCTTTCGAGGGCTGGTCATGGTCCTGATGCTCGCCGAGGCGCTGCATCTGCCGGCCGTCGCACGCAATTTTCCGGACAGCGCCATTTGGCGGTTCATCGCCTTTCATACAGGACACGTGCCCTGGGAGGGCGGCTCGCTGCATGACCTGATCCAGCCGGGCTTTTCGTTTCTGGTGGGTGCGGCGCTGCCGTTCTCGATCTCAGCGCGCCGCTCGCGCGGCCAGAGCTTTGGAACCATGCTGGCGCACGCAGCCTGGCGTGCGCTGGTGCTGATCCTGCTCGGCATCTTCCTGCGGTCGTTCGGGCAAAGGCAGACTTACTTCACGTTTGAAGACACGCTGACGCAGATCGGGCTCGGCTACGTTTTCCTCTTTCTTTTGGGCTTCGCGAGGGTGCGCGTGCAAGTGGCGGCACTGGCTGCGATTCTCGCTGGATACTGGGCTTTCTTCGTGCTCTACCCCGCCCCGGGCCCGGACTTCGCGTCCCACTGGACGAAGAACGCGAATCCGGCCTGGGCTTTCGATACGTGGTTCCTGAACCTGTTTCCGCGCGAGCACCCATTCACCGGAAACCGCGGCGGATACGTGACACTTAGCTTCATTCCAACGCTCGGAACGATGATCCTGGGGCTGCTTGCGGGCGAGTGGCTGCGCACCGCACGGTCGGCCGCGGAGAAGCTGCGCGGCTTCGTCGTCGCCGGCGTGGCGCTGATCGCCGTAGCCGTGGCGTGGCATTTCAGCGGTACAGGACCAATCGTCAAACGTATCTGGACGCCTTCATTCACGCTGTACAGCGGCGGTCTGGTTGTGCTCATTCTCGCGGCCTTCTACGCGTTCACGGATGTGAAGGGCGGGCGGGCCTGGGCTTTCCCAATGGTGGTGGTCGGCATGAACTCGATCGCCATTTATGTGCTCGCGCATACGTCCGAGGGTTTCCTGCTGGGCGCGATCGATCGGCATCTGCTCGTCTATACGGGCCTGACCGGCGTGTTTATGCCCGTGCTGCGAGGCGCGCTGCTCCTCCTGGTGTTCTGGTTGATCCTGCACTGGATGTATCGGAGGAAGATCTTTCTCAGGATCTGACGTGATGCGTGCCGCGTTCCTGACTACAGATTGCCGCGCAGTGCCTGCTCGCGCTCGATCGCTTCGAACAGCGCTTTGAAGTTCCCCTTGCCAAAGCTGCGGCTGCCCTTACGCTGGATGATTTCATAGAACAGCGTCGGGCGATCTTCCACGGGTTTGGTGAAGATCTGCAGCATGTAGCCTTCGTCGTCGCGATCGACAAGAATACCCAGGTCAGCGAGCTGATCGACGGGCTCATCGATCCTGCCGACCCGGCTTTCCAGCTGCTCGTAATATGTAGTTGGCACGTGCAGGAACGCGACACCCTGCGCGTGCAGGCGCCGCACGGTGTCAATTATGTCGTCGGTCGCCATCGCAATGTGCTGCACGCCTGGCCCGAGATAGAATTCGAGATACTCCTCGATCTGTGACTTCCTGCGGCCGGCGGCGGGCTCGTTGATCGGGAACTTCACCCGCTCGTTGCCGTTCGCCATCACCTTCGACATGAGTGCCGAGTATTCGGTGCTGATGTCCTTGTCGTCGAAGGAGCGGAAGAGCCGAAAGCCCATCACGCGCTCGTAGAACTCCACGAAGGCGTTCATCTGTCCGAGTTCGACGTTGCCGACGATATGATCGACGTGCTTCAGGCCGACTGGACGCGCGACCCGGTCGGGCTGGTCCACGGCGACGAAGCCTGGCAGAAACACGCCCGAGTAGTTCCGGCGTTCGACGAAGCTGTGAATCGTATCGCCGTAGGCGGCGATCGACGCCATCCGCACCTCGCCGCAGTCGTCGCGCAGTGTCAGCGGCTCCTCCACGGCACGAGCGCCACGCGCGGTAGTCTCACGAAACGCGCTTGCAGCATCATCGACCCACAGCGCGATGTCGCGGACGCCGTCGCCGTGCCGGTGCGCATGATCGGCTACAGCGTGATCGGGCCAGAGAGCAGTGGTAAGGACGAACCGAATCTTTCCCTGCTGGACCACGTAGGAAGCGCGGTCACGCGTGCCGGTCTCCGGTCCCCGGTACGCGACGAGGCCGAAGCCGAACGCCGCCCGATAGAAGTACGCAGCCTGACGGGCGTTACCAACATAGAATTCGACGTAATCGGTTCCGTTGAGCGGCAGGAAGTCAGCGGCCGCTGCGGGATGCTGCTCGGCGAGCTGCTGCATAGAATCCTCCGTGCGTTCAGGCCGCGACGGCCTGGACCACTTGTCGGACGCAATCCATCGCGAACTCGTTTTCCTCGTCCGTGCCGGTGCTGATGCGAACGCACTGGGGCAGGCCGAACGACTTGAGCGGCCTCACAATGACGCCCCGCCGCAGCAGTTGCTCAACGAATCGCGCGGCGTGCTGCTCGCTTTCGAGCACGAGCATGAAGAAGTTGGCATCCGAATCCACAACCTGGAGTCCGAGGGAACGCAGCGCCTGGCCAACATACCGCATGCCGCGGGCATTCATCTCGAGCGAGCGGTGCAGGAATGCCTTGTCTTCGAGCGCCGCGATTCCGGACGCCTGGGCCACCGAGCTCGGTTCGAATGGCAACTTCACCTTCAGCAGAGTCTGTATCAGATCCTCGTGCGCGAAACCGTATCCTATCCGTACTCCGGCGAGCCCATACACCTTCGAAAACGTGCGCAGTGTGATTACGTTGTCGTATCGGTAGTGCATCGAGTCGGGGTAACGAGGGTTATCTTTGGCGTACTCGAAATACGCTTCGTCCAGAATAATCAGCACTCGCTCCGGCACGCTGCGATAGAACGTATCGAATTCGTGCCTGGTGAAAATGGTGCCGGTCGGATTATTTGGATTTGCGAGATAGATGACCTTCGTCCGCTCGTTGATCGCCGCGGCGAGAGCAGGCAGATCGTAGTGCCAGTTGCTGTACGGCACTGTTCGGTACTTCACGCCACGCGATTTCGCGAGCACCTGGAAGCCGATGAACGCGGCCTCTGTGGTGAGCACCTCATCTTCGTCGCAGAGGAAAGTGCGGAATATGTCCGAGATGATGCCTTCCGACCCGCTGCCGGCGATGACGTTCTCGAGCTTGACCTCGTACTGCTCGGCGAGCTTCCGCCGCAGATCGAGCCCGCCGTTCGGGTAGCGATTGAGCGCGCCGAGATGCCGCTGGATAGCCTCGAGCGCGAGCGGCGAACTGCCGGCCGGATTCTCGTTCGAAGCGAGCTTGACGACGCGAGTCAGCCCGTATTCCCGCCGCACGTCATCGATGTTGCGCCCCGCTTCATAAGGCCGGAGGCTCTCAATGTTGGGCGGGACCAGCGCCATAATGCCGTCGCTACAATAGGATACCGTGAGCGGGGTGGCATGGGCGCCAGACAGCACCACCCGTGAGCGGGCGCAGCTTACGCGCTTTCTGCGCCAGATCGGCAGCGGCAGCTTCCACGATTTGTACGCGCACTCGGTCGCGGACATTCCGGGCTTCACCGCGGACGTCCTCCGGTTCCTTGAAGTCCAGTTCGACAAACCATATGACCGGGTTCTTGACCTGTCGCGCGGTATCGAGTGGCCGCAGTGGTGTGCCGGCGCGAAGCTGAACATCGCGAAGACCTGCCTCCGGCACGATTCCTCGCGAACTGCTGTCATCTGGGAAGGCGAGGAGGGCGGCGTTCGAACGCTCACGTATGGCGAACTCGCGTCGCAGGCAGGCCGATGCGCTGCCGCTCTCAGCAGACTGGGGCTGCGCGCAGGGGACGCCGTCGGGATTCACCTCCCGATGTCGCCTGAGGCGGTCGTCGTGCTGCTCGCGCTCGCACACGCCGGGCTCGTCGCGGTTCCTCTGTTCTCGGGTTACGGCCCAGCCGCAATCGAGTCGCGAATGCGTGACGTGAACGCACGCGTGCTGTTCACGTGCGACTACTTCCCGCGCCGCGGCAATCGGGTAAATGCGCGCGCCACGGCCGAGGAAGCGGCGGCACGGTGTCCGGCGCTCGAGCGCGTGATCGTGCTCCCGCGCGGCGGTGGACTCTCAGATTTTTTGACTGATGTCGAACCGGCGGCCCCGGCAGCCACCGGAGCAGAAGACCCGCTCATCGTGCTTTACACATCCGGCACGACGGGCAGACCGAAGGGCATCCTGCACACGCACTGTGGTTTTCCCGTCAAATCGGCGCAGGACATGGCTTTCGGCACTGATGTGGGTCGCGGAACGCGCATCGCGTGGATCACGGATATTGGCTGGATGATGGGCCCGTGGCTGATCTATGGGGCCTCGATTCTCGGTGGGACATTATGTCTGTACGACGGCGCGCCCGATTTTCCGGGTCCGGATCGCCTATGGGCATTCTGTGCACGGCATCGGGTTGAAGTTCTCGGCATCTCGCCAACGCTCATTCGCGCCATGCTGCTGCACGGAGACGAACTGCCCGGCCGGCAAGACCTGTCATCTCTGCGAATCTTTGGTTCTACCGGCGAACCATGGAACCCGGACCCCTGGTGGTGGCTGTTCGAGAGAGTCGGCCGCCGCCGCGTGCCGATTATCAACTACTCCGGCGGCACGGAGATCTCGGGCGGCATCCTGATGGGCAACCCCCTTATGCCGGTCAAGCCATGCGCGTTCGCCGCGCCATGCCCAGGTATCGCGGCAGATGTTGTGGACGACAGGTGCCGGCCGGTGCGCGGCAGCGTCGGCGAGCTCGTCATCCGCGCTCCCTGGATCGGAATGGCACGCGGTTTTCTTAATGACCCGCAGCGCTACCTGGCGACGTACTGGTCGCGGTGGCCGGGCGTCTGGGCGCACGGCGACTGGGCGCGAATCGACGAGGACGGCCACTGGTACATTCTCGGCCGCAGCGACGACACGCTGAAGATCGGGGGGAAGCGCGTGGGGCCCGCCGAAGTCGAGTCCATCCTTGTGGCGCATGATGCCGTCGCCGAAGCCGCTGCGATCGCCGCGCCGCACGAGCAGAAGGGCGGGTCTCTGATCGCCTTCTGCGTGCTGACCGCGGGTTATGAACCGAGCGATGGCCTCGCCTCCGATCTCGCAAACAGAGTTGCGGTTGAACTCGGCAAGCCATTGCGGCCCGACCGCATCGTGTTCGTGCCGGCGCTGCCGAAAACGCGTAACGCGAAAGTGATGCGCCGAGTCATCAGGTCGGCGTATGTGGGGGAAGACCTCGGCGATCTCAGCGCACTCGAGAACCCGGCCGCGATCGAAGCCATCCTTACCGCAGCTGCCGCACGCGCTCCGAGCGCCTGACAATCTGCGAACGACGGAGGAAGCATCCTGCGATGCCCGTTTATCATCATCTGGGCGACATTCCGCGTAAACGACATACCGTATTCCGCCAGCCGAACGGCACTCTCTACTATGAAGAGCTGATGGGCAACAAGGGGTTCGTTGGCCCATCGTCATTGCTCTATCACGTATACCGGCCGACCGAGGTTCGCGAAGTGCGTGTCGTCAAACAACTGGAGTGGCAGTCAGAGGCCGATCGCAAGCTCTGCCATCGTCACTTCCGCACGCACGCGCTCGCTGCCGCAGGCCCGAGCCCGACGGTTCATCGCACCCCGCTCCTGTTCAATAACGATGTCGCGCTTTCACTCGCAAGACCCTCGCGTGACGACGACTTCTTCTATCGAAACGCGCAGGGGGACGAGATCGTGTACATCGCTGAGGGCTCCGGCGTAATGGAGTCACAGTTTGGCGACTTGCCGTTCCAAACGGGCGATTACGTCGTCATTCCGCGCGGCATTCTCCATCGCTACCGGCTTACGCGGCCGGGCATCTTTCTCATCATCGAAAGCTCGGGTGAGGTGCGCACGCCGAAGCGATATCGCAACGATTACGGCCAGCTTACGGAGATGGCTCCGTATTCGGAGCGCGATTTCCGAGTGCCGCAGTCCCTGCCGCTGCACCGCGAGCGCGGCGAGCACCGCGTCGCGGTCAAGAAA
>DASSSG010000248.1:0-3697 GCA_035708545.1 Bryobacteraceae bacterium
GGAATATCAACGGGATGAATACCCAGCAGGCAATCATCACGCTGGAGATGAAGGCGCGGGACCAGAAGAGCGGCCAGACCGGCAGCATGTTCGTGACCACGGATCTGTGGCTCGCTCCGAAGGTCGCCGGCTACGACGAGGTGAAGGATTTCTACCGCCGGATGGCACAGAAGATGTCCTGGTCGCCCATGGGCGGGCTCGGTCCCATGATGCAGCCGCAGATGTTGAGGGGCTTTGCGGAAGCATATAAGGAAATGTCGAAGCTCGAGGGCATCCCTGTCCTGCAGGTGATTCGCATGGGCGGCAGTCCGGATATGGCCGCGGCCGGAGGTAGCGCGGGCGGTTCCGGGCCGCAGCAGACATCGGCGACGCCTGCTCCCTCCGCGGGTGAGGTCGCCGGCGGCGCCGCAGCGGGAGCAGCCGCTGGCCGTGGTGGACGCCTCGGCTCCGCCATTGGCGGGCTCGGTGGTTTCGGAGGGCTCGGGCGGCGCAGAAAGACCGAGCCGGAGCAGCAGGCGCCGCCACCGCAGCAGCAAAGCCAGACAGCACCGCAGCAGAGTCCGGGCAGCGGGGGTCAGGGCATGCTGATGGAAGTCACATCCGAACTGACGAATTTCTCCTCGGCGCCCGTAGATGCCTCGAAATTCGAGGTGCCGGCAGGCTTCAAGCAGGTGCAGCACCCACTCGAGAAAGAACTCAGGAAATGATCATCGGGGCTGGCGGGAGCCCCGAACTCCCCGCTTCCCGCAAACGAGCTGATCAAACAGGAGTGGGGTAACCGCTGCACCGCACGTTCATCCCGGATTATTGAATAAGGACATCGACGCCTGATACCGTCGCGTCCGAACGAAGATTCTCCCGAAATCGTGCAGCTCTCTAAAGCCGAATTCGACCGGTTCGTATCTCGATTCGCCCTGTTCGTCATGCAGACGTGCCGTCGGGGCCGGTGACGAGTCCGGCGGTGCAGTTCTATCGTTCTTGGAACCAATAGCGGTAGCGGCATCTCCGAATCGGGTCCCCTGACGCTCTTCCAGATAATCTGGTTCAACGCAAACATGGGCGCCTGGTCGACTTCGTCGAGATTCATCTCCATCGATTCCCGCGCGCCCCAGGCAGTCAACGTGTTCTTCTCGTTGACGTCGATCTTCGGCACGATGGCCTTGTAAGGCGTCAGATCCGGTTTCGTGCCGAACGAGTTATACATCGGCATGGCAGCGGCATCGTACTGAGTCATCGGTGGCAGGCCGAGCAGCAGCTCGATCGTGCGCAACATGGCCGAGGTTGTGTACAGAGTGGAATCGACAAACCTGCGCTTTGTATACGGACTCACCATCAGGCCGATGGTCCGGCGTGCGTCCACGTGGTCCGGCCCGTTCTGGGCATCGTCTTCGATCATGAAGATCGCCGTCTCAGGCCAGTAGGGGCTCGCCGTTATGCGTTCCACCAGCAGTCCGACCGCATAGTCCGCATTGGCGACCATTGCACGCGGGGTGAAGTCGCCCGGACGCGTTCCGGCGGTGTGATCCTCGGGCAAGCTCATGATGACGACATTCGGGAGGCGCTTGTCAGGATCCGGAGAGTTGTGGTTCCTTTCGAACTCATCCAGCTCGGCGAAGAACGCCCTCACGTTATCGGTGTCGCGCATGCCGGGGAGCTTGAACTTCGGTGCGACATGGCCAACCAGGCCAGCCACGCCCGGCGCGGCTGCCATGGTGGTGCCATCGCTCGAACGGCTCGCATATTCGCCGTAGCTGCGGTACGTCAGGCCTTTCTTCGCGGCCAGGTCCCAGAGATGTCCCGTCGCCGGGATGTACGCATTGGATACCGTACTCCTGCTGTGGCCGCCGTAGCTGGCCGGCCAAATCTTCTCGTTGTAATCGGTGGCGGGCATGACGTGTTTGCCCAATGAAACGTGGCCATTCTCTATTGACTCGGGTTTTCACGCTGTAATAGCCTGAGCTATCTCGTCATGGCAAATACCCCGATCAGAATCGGTATTCTCGGCCTGGGTTTCATGGGCCGCACGCACCTGCAGGCGCTACAGGCGCTTCCGAGAGTGGAAGTGGCCGCAGTGATGAGCCGTAATCCGAAGCGGCTCGCAGGCGACCTTGCCGACGTCGCCGGGAATCTCGGAACCTCCGGCGAGGTGTTCGATCTGTCGAAGTGCCGCAAATACACAAGCCCCGAAGAACTTGTGGCCGACGCCAATCTCGATGCGATCGATATCTGCCTGCCGACGCACCTGCACGCGTCACTCGCTATTGATGCGCTCGCGCGCGGCAAGCACGTGCTGGTCGAGAAGCCCATGGCTCTCGATTACACGCAGTCGCTCCGGATGTGCGAAGCGGCCGAAAAGCACGGTCGAACCCTGATGGTCGCGCATGTGCTGCGGTTCCTCGGCGCGTACGAAGAACTCACGAGGATCGTGCGGGCGGGACGGCTCGGCATGGTGCGGTCGGCCTCGTTCCGCCGCCGCACACCGGTGCCCACGTGGGGCCCGTGGGAGCGTGACAAGTCGCTCGGGGGCGGCGGGGTGTTCGATCTTCTCATCCATGACGTCGATATAGCCGCGAGCCTCTTCGGCGCACCGCAGGCGATCTCGTCGACCGGGTACGAAGACCTCGCCGGCGGCATTGATGTCGTCTCGTCGCTGTTCCACGGCTGCCGGACCGAGAACGTGACCGTCAGCGGAGGCTGGTTCCTCGAAGGCCAGTATCCATTCTCGATGCAGTACACCGTCATGGGCGACAAGGCCGTGGTCGAGTACAACTCGGCGGGTGCGAACGCGGTGATGTTGTATGCAAGCGGCGGGACGACCGAGATCCCGCTCGAACCGATCGGCGAAGCCTACGAGAAACAGATTGGCTATTTCATCGACTGCTGTCGAACCGGCCGTTCACCGGAGATCTGCCCGCCGCGCGAGTCGGCGCTCGCCGTCCATCTGACGCGCCTTATAGTGGACGCGCGCGAGCGATGGGGCGACAAGGTGCCGGCGAGTCCGGCCGCAGCGCAGGGAGCGGCGAAGTGACACGCCGCTTCTTCCGACAAACGGGCCGCGCGTTCTCCTCCGGCCTGGCGGCCGCGGCGTTTCCCCGGGCTCCTCAGGTCGCCGGACCGCTACTCAAAACGGCTTTCGCCGAGCGCGATATTACGCCGGACATCGGAATGGAGCAGCCGGGCGGCTATGGCAAGGTTTTCCATCGTAGCTTCCACGACCCCTGCAAGGCTCGTGCGGCCGTGTTCGATGACGGTGCCACCGCCGCAGCTTTCGTCGGGATCGATTCGCTCGTGATTCCGCGTCAGACCGTGCTCGCTGCGCGCGAGCGCATTCGTGCAAAGTGCGGGATGCCGGGCGACGCCGTCATGATCGGGGCCTCGCATTCCCATTCGTCGGGTCCTGTCGGCATGGTGCTTCCGGGCGAGTACGACCACGCGCCGCCCGACGTTCGCAAGCTGGCGTACGAGCACTCGTCGATGGCGAACGCCGCGTATCTGAAACGAGTCGAGGACGCGATCGTCGACGCCGTCGTCACGGCACATTCGCAGCGAGCAGCGTCACGTTGCAGCTTCGGCGCGGGCCGCGAAGACAAGGTCGCGTTCAACCGGCGATTCCGCATGAAGTCCGGCCAGAGCTGGAGCCATCCCGGTCAGAACAACCCGGATATCGTCGAGCCCGCCGGCCCCATCGATTCCGTGG
>DASSSG010000249.1:0-13457 GCA_035708545.1 Bryobacteraceae bacterium
CGGCTTCGCGGCCACGCCGCAAGGATCTCGTGTTTCTACACGGACGGCCAGTATGACCCCGGGGAACTGCCGCTGCCGATCGCGATGCGGAAGCGTTCACCGTATTTCGGACCCAGGCCGGCAAGCACAGCCGCCGTACCGTCCGAACTGCCATCGTTCACCACGATGATTTCGAAATCGGAGGTGCATTCGGGCAGGACGGCAAAAGCGGCCGCTACAACCGATCCTATGGAAGCGGCGTCGTGACAGGCCGGGAAGAAGGCGCTGATGCCGTGCTCAGTGCCCGCCATTGTCACCCCTGCCGGCTGCCAGCGCCGGCCAGCGAAGCATGTAGCCGCCGAGCGCGACTTCGCCGCCCGCGGCAGGCAAGTCGGTGTACCACAGCCCCGCCCGGCTCATCAGCCGAACACCGACACGCAACTGCTCGAGCGCGGGAGATCCGGGTTTCACAAACCAGACCACTCGCGCGCCGGCGGGCAAGTCCAGCGGAACGCCGGCTGCGGTTCGAAACTCACCGAGCAGGTGAGGCCCCCTGCGCCAGGTGGCCACGCGGGGGGAGCGGCTGTCAAGTTTCTCACGATGCAAAACCAGCACGGACGTCGCCGGTGCATACCAGTTGATCTTCCGCCACGCGGTGTCTCCGTCATGCCACACGACGACTGGCGCAGGACCAGAGGCGGTCAAATCGCGCAGCGCGCGCAGATTGCGGTCGTCGATGGCCACGGCGTGCCGTATCTGCGCCAGAGAAGAAGCTGCAAAGCCGCTGTGTACGTGCTGCCAGACGCTCTGGAGCGCGCGCACCACGGGAGAACGGCTGTGTCCCTCGTAATACCAAACGGGCGTGAAGAACACTACTGTGTTGACGACGAGCGCGGGCACCAGAAGAAACATTCCGGCGTGTCCGCGGGGGACGGGATTCGGCGGCGTACGCGATCTCGCGATCAGTACGGCGGCGGCCGCCGCACAGACCACCGGAACGGCAGCGAGGGCGATTCCCGGCGGGAGAGCAGCCACAGCGATCCCCAGGCACACGGGAACAGCGAGCCAGGTTTGCGCCTGCAGCACCGGCGTCATGGCGCCGAGCACGTCCAGTGCCCTCGATATCAGGTAACCGCAGACGAGAGCTACGCCGGGCACGATCGCCAGCGTCTGCCCGGGATCCGCGACGTGAATGAGGGCCGCAAACACGAATGCGGGGGCCAGCCACAGCGTGAGGAACCACCACGTGTCGGGAGGCAGCGAGAGGCTGCGGCGCCGCGCTATCAGCGCTGCAAGCGGCCATGTAAGCGTTCCCGACAGCGTCCAGACAACCAGCCACACGAGCGTGGCTTGCCAGCGCGGGGCGGCGGCTCCGAACAGCGGTGACGTCATCGAGGACTGGTCGGACAGGTAGTCGAGACAGACTCGAACATACTCGGCGGGTCCGCCTGACGCGAGCATCGCCGGAAGCAGCCACGCGGCGATCGAGAGCGCAAGGACCAGCAACCCTGCAGGAAACCGCCGCCGCGCTGCACGGTCCCGCAGGCAGCACGCAGCCCAGAGCGGGAAGAACACGGGGCCGGTCTCCGGACGCACGCCCGCAGCGATGCCCAGCACGGCGGCGCTCCACAGGACCCAGCGCTTCTCTCCGCTCCACACGCGGTAGCACGCTGCGGCGACAGCGAGCGAGATCACGGCGAGATGCGGCCGCACGGCCGAGGTCAGCCCTCCATGCCAGAAAGACGGGTGCAGAAGGAGGAGCCATGCCGCCCACCACCCCGAATCGTTGCCGAACAGACGCGCGCCGAACCGCACCAGCAACATGAGTGCCGCCGTACTCGCGGCCACCGACAGCGCGAGGAAGTTGCTCTCCGGGCGCTTGAAGCGGAGCCGGTCCATGATGCGAGTTTCGAGCACAAACAGCGGGTATCCGGGCGGGTGCGGCTGGCTGGCACGGATGTCGAAGTCGCCGAGGGCGTATGCGAAGTTCACGTCATCGAACGAAAACAACTGGCCGGGGACGAGCGGAAAGCGAGTGCAAAAGACCAGAACGCCGAACAGTGCAGCCAGTTGCCACATGGGCAGGCTGGCCGCGCGCACGCCGGCGCCGGAGCCGCCAGGCAGCAGCGCAGACCCGGGTCCCCGCGATGCGGCGGGGTGTGTCATTTGCGGCTCGCCTCCGGCCGTGCGGCGCCCTCTGACCGGATCTCACGCAGCAGTTCGGAACCGCCCACATATTCGAAGCGGTACGCTGTCGAAAACTCCGGCGATTCGGGCAAATCAGGCTCGTTCTCGAGCTGCCTGACGCGTACGCGGACACCGTGCTCCCGCTGGATGGCGTGCTCGAATCCCGTCGGGTACAGATGCGCCCGCCCGTGCATTCGCGGCACTCCGGAGAACACGAGAAGAGCACCGCCGGGGACTTGCGGCCGAAGCGAGCGGACCACCTGCGGCACGCGGGCGGCGATTCGTCCGGCGGCCTGCCATTCGCCCAGGATCTTGCGCACCTCGACAACAATATAGAAAACGCCGAGCACCGCCGCGATGCAGCACGCCGCAACGCGCCGCGCCGCATTGCCCGAACGGAGCGCCGCGACGACGGCGAGGGCGAGCAGCACGGAGAATCCGAGGCCGCTCACATACGCGAACCCGCGCGCGAAGCCGTTGATTACGCAATACCGAACGAAACCGGCGAGCAGAATGCACGCTCCGAACCCGCCACATTGAAAACGATGTTCGTCCCGCGCAGTTCGCCGGTGAACTTCTCGTGTCTCCGATATCGCAGCGGAAATGCACCCGTTGGTGCAACGGGTACCAAAAGTCCTGTGCGTACCACGTGCGCTCAGCTCCGGCGCCGCCGCTCCTCGCGCGCCATGTCACAGAGGGTTTTGATGTCACCGATCGAGCAGGTCCGGCCGGTGTGATTTCCGCCCGCCATCTGCGGCACGTGATCGGCGATCAGGTTCCCGGTTGTTGACGAACGTCTCGACAAAGTTCGGCACGGGCGCGCTGACGTTGCGGAAGTGCATCTTCCAGAACGCTCGAATCCCGATGTTCGCGACCCGCAGGCCCGCCGCCTCGACGCGCTGCTTGTGGCTCGAGAGGATCTCATACCTGCCGCCGGCACTTGGAATGCTGACGTACTCGACACCGAGTTGCTTCGCGAAACTCAGGTCCTCGTCGGTAAATTTCGCTGGAATCTGCAGCGAGATCTTGATTCCGGGCGAGAGCGGCTCGAGCGGCCGTTTCGCCGTCCGGGCGGCGAACGGAGCAGCCAGAGCGGACGCGAGCAGAACCACAACTCTGTATGGGAGACTGACCAGGAGACTTCTCCCGAGAACAGGAAACGTTATCGGAGGCCGCCCGGCGCGCGCCGATTTGGCATCGCCTGTATCAGGAGGTCGACCATCCGCAGCGCGGCCATCTCGATACCTTCCAGACCGCCGCGGAAAGAGGCGTCCCTGAACCAGCGGCCCGCATCGGTTTCCCAGAAGGCAATATACTCCCGGAGATCATAGTCGCTCACCGTCTGATACATGTACAGATAGCGTGCCAGTGTTAGTTCCTTAAAAGCGGGCCGCTGCTGTTCGAGCGTCCGCATAAGGCTTTCGAGGCGCGACTCGTCCAGGCGCTTTTTCGGCGCGAGCGTTGGATTGACCCGCGCCGCGATGCCGCGAAGTACCGCGCGGACCACTGCGTACTGGATTTCCGACAGATCGGCGACGGCGTCCAGACGACGCACCAGCGCAACGCGCTCGGCAGGTGGCGGCTGGTTTGGGAGTCTGCGGACAAAATCGAAAAATCGCTGCGCGTTTTCGGGAGCTGTTGCGCGGGTTTCCGCAGCAGTCACGCGCTGCGCGAGCGGGGTCCGATACCACTCCAGTACTTTTCTGAGCAATGCGGGATCAGCCCTGACACGGAGTTGTTGCCGAATCGGCCTGAGGAACACCTCAGGCGTGAATGCGCTGTGCATGGCCTGCGCCGCTTGTGCCGCTTCCGCGGGTCCCAGACCGCGAGCGCGCAACGCCTCGCCGACGCTCGCAACGTTGGCCAGTTGCTGGAACTGCTTTTCGATGCCTGAGAGACTCAGGGCTTCGTTGATTGCCGCTTCCGAGGTTGTCGGGACGGAAGACGGTGCGATACGGGTTGCGGCCGACGGCTGAGTGGCTGGCTGCCGCTGGTGCAAATCAGAACAGCGAACGTAACCGGTTTGCGACTCCTGTCCAAAGGTGATGCTGCACCACGGCCCGGCGGCGTCTCCGGTCATTCGAAAGTCGACGGAGACGATGTCGCCGCGTCGGAGCGTCGCGACGGTTGAGCTGTCGGCCGATGGCTTTGCGCGAATGGTTACGCTGGGGGGAACCACGGTTGCCTGGGCATTCTGCGTAAAAGCCCGTGGCACGAGCAGGAAAATCGCCACCAGGATTGCGGTGTAGCTCGCTTGCGACATATGGAGAACGCCTAGCTGGTCGCGGCGACCTCATATAGATACTGCGCGAACGACAGCACCGCGCCATCCATTCCCTGGACCTTCGCCTTGCGCGACTCGGCGACGTAATACTCATCGGGAGCATGCGCGCCGCTGCCGTGCCCAAGCCCGAAATGGCTGGCGGGCAGCCGCAGCGGTTCGCCCGTGAACACATATCCGGGCCACGACCCGGCATTCCTCGGCAGAAGCACAGGATCGATACCGGCTCGCTGATACACCGCGCGGGCGGCGCGAATGACGCCCGCGTCGGCTGCGGTGCTGGTCGGGTCATAGCCGCCGGTCATGTTCACCTCGATGTCAGCAAACCCGCGCTTCGCGAGATGTGCTTTGAGCGCGGCGAGCGCATCGGCTGCCGTCATATCGGGAACAAGCCGGAGGTCGAGCTTGGCCACGGCTCGGTGAGGAAGGATCGTCTTGCCGCCGGGCCCGGTGTAGCCGCCGACCAGCCCCTCGATGTTCACAGTCGGACGCGACATGAGCATCTCGAGCGCCTCGCGCCAGCCGACATCACGTATCCAGCGCTGGACGCCAAGCTGTTCTTTTGCGACCCGCTCGTCGAGCCGGCCCGCGGCTTCGGCGATCATCGCCTTTTCAGCGGCCGATAGCGGGCGTGCTTTTGCCGCGAAGCTCTCGATCGCGGGCTCGTTTCCATCGGGCGAGACCAGCGTCGCGAGAGCATGAACGAGGTGCCATGCCGGGCTGTCCACGCGCGCCTTGTTGCTCGAGTGAATGTCGCGCTTCGGGCCGCGGCCCCAGCGCTCACCGGTGGAGACCAGCTCGAGCTCGATTACTCCTTTGGCGCCGAGGGTCATGGTCACTTCGCCGTCGAGGCCCTGTGAGGCAGAGGGCATGAATACGCCCTTACAGTTGCGCAGAGCCGAGAGTACCTCCGGGCGGCGCACGATCTGAGGGAAGTGAGGCGAACCGATCTCCTCTTCGCCTTCGGCTACCAGCACGAGATTCACGGGCAGCTTTCGTCCTGCGCCGCGGATGGCATGAAGCGCAGCGAGGAACGAGGCCTGCGGTCCCTTCTGATTGACGGCACCGCGGCCCATGATCACCTTTCCTACTGGCTTATCGAGCAGCGCCGCTGCCCATGGTGGCGATGACCACTCGGCGGGATCGACCTGCTTCACGTCGTACATGAAGTACACGCCGAGTGTGGCAGGCGCGCCGGCGTCCAGCGTCGCGAAGACCCCGGGTTGGCCGCTCGATGAAATCTTCGTGACCTGAGCGAAGCCCGCGTCGCGCAACAGGCGCATCATCAGATCGCAGCCTTCGTTCATTCCCCGATTTTCGGCAGCAATGGAAGGCTGGCGGATCCATGCCTGGAGACGACGAACGGCTTCATCATGGCGCTTTTCAACCTCCGCCCGGACGGCATTCAGATCGGATACGTCGGCGCGGGCGGCCGTCAACACGGCTGAGCCGGCGGCGGCGCCGCGAAGGAAGCTTCGGCGATTGAGATACCTGGACTGGCTTTCACGTGAGGACATCGGATTGAAATCCAGTTTAGGGCAGATTGCGCCTTAAAGGCACAGGGATGTCTTACTGCTGCGGGTCCGCGAATGCAGGACGGCGAGGATCCGGCACAACAGGCACCGCGAATGCAATCGCCCGCGGGACCATTTGAACGCGATAATATCGCACATTCATGCGTACAGCAGCTCTGCTCTTCATTGCGGCCCTCGTGTCGGCCGCGCAAACAGGCCCGGCCTTGCGGGCCGGGCTCGCGCGTGTCGAGATCACGCCGTCAGGCTCCATGCAGATGTACGGCTACGCGAAGCGCAAATGCGGCCCATCGAACGGCACGCATGACCCGCTTTACGCGAAGGCGCTCGTGCTCGAGGCGGGCGATTCGCGCATGGCGATCGTCACGCTCGATCTCGGCAGCATGGTGTCCAATAATCTGCGGCAAGAGGTCGCGGCGAAGCTGAATATTCCGCTGCTTCTGCTCGCGGCTTCGCACACGCACTCGGCGCCTGCATTCCTTCCATATGGCAGCGCGCAATCGATGGGTCCGGACGCGGACGCGTACCTTGCCGAAGTCGAGCGCAGGATCCTTTCCGCGGTCGAGCAGGCGTCCAAATCGATGTTCGATGCGAGACTCGGCATCGGCCGCGGCTTGCTCCAGCTTGGCTACAATCGCCTCCTCGTGCGCGATGACGGCCGCGCCCGCGCGCTGTTTGACAACCTCGATCGTGTGCCGCACGGTCCCGTCGATCCGGAGTTCGTGCTGCTCCGTATTGATGACGCGAGCGGCCGCGCGCGCGCCTTGCTGGTGCACTATGCTGCGCACGCGGTCGTGCTCGGGCCGACTAACTGCAAGTACTCCGCCGATTACCCGGGTGTGTTGCAGGCGAAGCTCGAAGCCGAGTTCGAGGGTGTTCAGTGCATGTTCGTGCAGGGCGGCGCGGGCGACATCAACCCGCTGTTTCAGGGTCGGACCGGAAAGGAGGAAGACGACTTCCGGCTGGTACAGAAGATGGGCGAGTTGCTGGCGGCCGAAGTAGTACGCGCGAACCGGCGCGTGCAGATGCTGCCGCCGCGCGCCTCTTCGATCCAGTCCAAAACGGAAGTGCTGACCTTCCGCGACCGGTGGGAACCGGACAAGAAGCTCGAGGTCGGCATCGCGACGGTGCTGATCAACGGCGAGATCGCGCTCGCGACGCTGCCGGGTGAACCGATGCACAAGCTGCAACGGATGTGGAAAGAGCAGGCCGACGTTCCCCACCCGCTGTTTTACGGCTACACCTACACGTCCGGGGGAACGTGGGCCGGATACATCCCGGATCTGCGCAGCGCCGCATACGGCGGCTATGGCGCGGACGCGAGCACGCGGATTGAGGTCGGCGCGGGTGAGGCGCTTATACAGCGGCATCTCATGAACCTCTATGGGCTGCGCGGAATGTGGCACGATAAACCCGGCCGCCCCTGAGCACGCTCAGTACACGTACCAGTCGGCATGCGCCGACCACTGGTGGCACGCCAGGCACTGCGTCGAGGTCCACTGATGCAGGCAGGCGGGACAGACCCCGCCCGTGTCGAAGGTGTTCCACTCGTGGCCGCACGTGCAGGACCACAAGTCGTGCTCTGAGGGCGTCCAGCCGCACACCGGGCAGCGGATACGGGGGCCGGAAGGGCCGCTTCGTTTTTCCTCGCCGGCGCCCGTGGTTACATCGGGCTCAATAACGACCGCCGCACGCATGGCCGCGATGAAAATGATACGACGAGTTCCGATGTGCTGCGGGCTTAGAACTCGACGGCGACGCCGCCCACCGGCACGATCGGCAGCACACGGTCGAAAGAGAGCCGCGCTTCGAACGTTCTCGGGTGAATGGAGTTCAGACCGAGCATGCGGCCATTGTTGTGGTTCGTCGCGTTCAGGAGCTCGCCATACAACGTCAGCTTCCAGCGATCGAAAGGAAACGCCTTGTTTGCGCGGAGATCGAGCCGCTGATAGTCGGGCGCTCGCAGCGCATTCGGTTGATCAGACAGATAGTACCTGGCCGGATCGGCGCCCCTCGCGTAATAGCCGCGGAGCGGCTCGCCGCTTCCATATGCCCAGCGGCTGCTGAGGTTCAACGTGGGCCGGATGCGGTAGCTCGACCAGATGTTCAGCAGATGCCGCTGATCCCAGTCACTCCAGTAGTGCAGCCCGCGGATTCCGTCGCGTTGCCGTGAATACGCGAAGGTATAACCGATCCAGCCGCTGAGGCGATTCGCGGAACGCCTCTGCAGCATGACCTGGACGCCGCGCGAGTAACCGCGGACGGAGTTGAACAGCCGCGGATCCCAGGGCAGATACAGGCGTCCGTTACGCAGTCGCGGATCCCAGAGAGGACTCTCGATGAGGTCGCGGTCATCGCGATTCCAGGCCTCCAGGCGGAGGCGCGTATCGCCGGTGATCCGCTGCTCAATCGCGGCGGTGAAATGGTTCGCGCGAATGGGCAGCAGCCGCCGTCCACCCGCCGGCGAGGTCAGCCACATCAGCTCGGGATACTGCGCGTACTGTCCCCAGCCGAGCCTCAGCTCTAAGGGCGCCGCCAGGCGGAACGCGATGCCCGCATGCGGCGAGATGACGCCGCGCGGATAGAATTCGTGCGCGTCCCACCGGAGCCCGGCGGTAGCGTGGACCCGGCCTCCGGAGCTGTTCCAGCCGTACTGCGCGTAGCCACCGTCGCGGCGCGCGACGCCGCGATAGTTATGAACCTGGATCAGGCGCTCGGCGTTCGGGTAATAATACTCGACGCCCTGATCGCGCAGCCTGCGCGCGGACCAGCCGGCCTCAAACGCCTGTGACCGAACGGGCGCCCACGTTACGTTTGCGTTCCCGACCCATTCGCCATAATGGCCGGCCGCCAGCGGCTGTTCGGAACGATTCGTAATATCGAAACGCTCGCGAATCCACGCGCCGGTGACGTTCGCAATCAGTTCCGGCGAAGCCGTCCAGCGCCAGCCGGCCCGCGCAAAGCCGGCTCGATTCGCGCCGGAGATGATGTCGTTCAGGCCCGAACGCTCACGCGCTTTGCTGCGGTCCACATCGGTGTCGCCGTTCAACACGTGAATGCTCAGTGTCTGCGTTGGCGTCAGGTCCCAGGTAATCTTGCCTTGCGCGTCGCTGAACCCGAGGGACAGCGCCGAATCATTGCTTATGCGAGAAACGATGTGCTGGATGTAGCTGCGGCGCGCCGACACGAGCCATGAGCCGCGCTTCCGAGGTCCGAGCGGCCCCTCGGCAAGCGCTGTGGTGCTCGCGATGCCCGAGGACACGCGCACAGACGGTCTGGTTCGGCTGCCCTCGCGTGTACGCACGTCGAGCGCGCCCGCGGTGCGGTCGGCATAGCGCGACGAGAAGGCCATGGGCGTGAGCGCGATGTCGGACACCATCTCGCCGTTGAGGATCGAGAGCGAGGGATCCTCGTCCGCGGCCTCCATGCGGTGAAACGGCGCATGCATGAGCACGCCATCGAGATAGAAGCCGATGCGCGAGAACGGCGCCGCGCGGAGCGAGAACTGGCTCTGAAAATCGTTGTTGGAGGCAACACCGGGCAGGGCGTGCGCAGCGCGGATCGGGTCGTCGACCAGCACAGTCGAGAGATTCTTCACCTCTGTGCCGGTGAGGTTCAGCTCGGCCGGGGTGGGCTGTGCGGCTGCCAGCTCGAACGGATCGGCGTGCACCTCGACGCTGTCGGCACGGCGAAAGGTGTCGGGACTGAGTACAATCTCGAACTCCGCGGGTTCGGCTTCGGACAGCGTGAACCCGCGTTTGATCTGACGATAGCCGACGGTATCCGCCTGGAGGACATAGTTGCCGGGCGCGGCGTCGAGCGCGAACCGGCCGGCGTCGTCGGTGTTCGTCTGGTGGTCCGTATTCTGCAGAAACACCCGAACCCGGGCGAGCGGCTCTCCGCCGCGCGCGTCCACGACGCGGCCGCGCACCGTGGCCGGCGCGCACGTACATGCGGTCACCGCCGCCACGAGCAGTGCTCGACGCATCAATTTACACGTTCCGAGGCCGCGCATTCGTTGCGGGTTCCTCTTTATAATGTAGGTTCCGGAGTATTCATTGGGTCCTCACCGCTCCCAGTCCGCGCGCGCGCAGGCAGCTTCAGCAGGCCGCGCCGGCGGACATGCCGTGCCCGCAGCCGCTCGCATCATCGACCGTTACTTCGAGCTGAAGAGCGAGATTCACAAGAAGCTGATCGGCGCGCTCAATATGGAGCGGGTGTCGTCGATCCCCAAGGACCGGCTGCGCAGCGAGATCGGGCGCGTGGTCGAGCGGCTGCTCGACGATGAACGCGTGCCGATGACGACAGCCGAGCAGAATCGGATCGTCGAGGAAGTTCTCGACGAAGTTCTGGGGCTGGGGCCGCTCGAGCCGCTGCTCAAGGAGCCTTCGATCTCCGACATCCTCGTCAATCGCTATGACAAGGTGTATATCGAGCGGAATGGCAAACTCGCGCTGACCGATGTGCGGTTCAAGGATAATGCACACCTGCTGCACATCATCGAAAAGATCGTGTCGCAGGTGGGCCGGCGCATTGACGAAGCGCAGCCGGTGGTCGATGCACGGCTCGCGGACGGCTCGCGTGTCAATGCGATCATTCCGCCGCTCGCGCTGGACGGGCCGGCGCTGAGCATCCGCCGTTTCGGCCGGCACGTGATCACGGCCGAAGAGATGATCGCCTACCGCAGCGTGATGCCGGAGATGCTGAAGTTTCTGGCTGCGTGTGTGCGGGCGAAGTGCACGATTCTGATCTCGGGCGGCACCGGATCGGGCAAGACGACGATGCTCAATGCGATGTCGCGATTCATTCCCGAAGACGAGCGCATCGTCAGCATCGAAGATACAGCGGAGCTGCAACTGCAGCAACGCCACGTGGTGAAGTTCGAAACCCGCCCGCCGAATCTGAACAAGGAAGGCGGCATCAATCAGCGGCAGCTGGTGCGCACGGCGCTGCGTATGCGGCCGGACCGCATCATTGTGGGCGAGTGCCGCGGAGCGGAGGCACTCGACATGCTGCAGGCGATGAACACCGGCGTCGAAGGCTCCATGACGACGGTACACGCCAACAGCCCGCGCGATGCGTTTTCACGGCTCGAGGCGATGATCCTGATGGCAGATCTCGAGATCCCGACGCGCGTGATCTCGCAGCAGCTTGCGAATGCCATCCGGCTGGTGGTTCAGGTCGCCCGCCTGCAGGACGGCTCGCGAAAGATCGTCAACATCTCCGAGGTAACGGGAGTGGTGAACGGCCGAATCGAGGTCGAGGACATCTTCACTTTCGAGCGGGTGGGCGTGACGGACGCAGGCAAGGTGCAGGGCCGCTTCCGCGCGACCGGCACCAGGCCGCGTCTGCTCGAGGCGCTGCGGATCGCCGGCGTGCAGCTCGACGCGGCGGTGTTCCACGGAAGTCTCGAGGTGAACCTCTAGAACGCAAACCGCACGCTGAGTTCGCCGTCCCGGCCCGTGGTGAGCGCTCCCGCCTGCACGATCGGGTCGGCGAGATAGCCGAAGCCGGCGTGCGGCAGGACGTTCGTCGGATTCCGGTAATTGACGCGTCCGGCGAGATTGTACACAGCGCCGCGCAGTTCCAGCGCGATCCGCTCCGTGATGTGCAGCGTGCGGGCGATCGATACATCGATCTGCGCGAACCCCGGCCCACGCAGGGCATTGCGCGGGAGATTCCCGTACGCCCCGGGCGCGGGCATCGCGAACGCTGCAGGATTGAGCCACTCCCGCCCTTTGCGCAGGTAAGGATTGACGCCAGCCGCCAGATCAGGCCGCTGGGCAGTCCGATGCGCGCCGCCGCCAGGCGTGCTCAATATCCATCTTCCATTCGCGTCTCGAATGCGGTCAGGCCGGTCGACGAGGACGTTCACAGGCAGACCCGAGCGCGCGGTGAACATCCCATCGAACGTCCATCCACGCCAGGAGTATGCGGCAGCCGCGGCCACGCTGTGGCGGATGTCAAAAGCATCCGGCGAACGCTCGCACATAAGACAGCGCGGGTCCTGCACCGCATCGGCCGAATGCCCTCGCAATACCGCCCACGTATGCGACGCGGTCAGTGCCAGCGAGTTCGAGAAACGCCGCCTGAGCTGCGACTGGAGTGAGTTGTACAGATTGTCTCCACCGCTTGTGGTCAGGGGGATCTCGCCATAACGAGGATTCTGTCGCGTGAGCGCGCCCGTGAACGGATCTACGGCCGTGATCGGGTTGGCGACAGACTCGAGCAGCAGATGCCGGCCGTGTCCTCCGAAATACGCGGCCTGCGCGACAAAGCGCGCGGGCAGCTGCTGCTCGAGACTGGCGCCAAACTGAAAATCGCGCTCGGGAATTCGATAATTCTTCACGTCGACTCCGGACGGCACTTCGACAGCTCGTCCATCGCTTATCTGCACGCGCGCTGAGACGTTGTCGATCGGTTGCATCAGGTTGCGATACGAGCCGGGCCCGTAATGCACACCCGCTCCGGCGCGAATCACGGTTCCCGCGGCGACCGACCAGGCCACTGCTGCTCTCGGCGCGAAGCCGAGCTTTTCCACCGTGTAGAACGGCCCGCCGGCATAGTCGAGCAGCGCGGCATCGAAGACACGCCCGCCCCCGTGCAGTTCGCGATTGGCCGTGTACAGTTCGTAGCGCAGGCCGGTGTTCAGGAGCAGTGAGGAGCGCACGCGCCATTCTCGCTGCACGTACGCCGCGTACAGCTCCTGCGCGCCGGTCTTGTCCTGAATATCGCCGAAATAGCTCACGCTCGAGCGTTGATCCTGAACGTAATCGGCCACAGACGCGAAACTGTAAACCGCACGCGCGAGCTGGCGGATTGGAACACGGACGGCCCGTAGCTCGGCACCGGCTCTCCACGAACCCCAGCTCAGGTCTTCACGAAGGCTCCACGCGCGGGGCCGGTAATCGAAGCTGCCAGGGCCGTCGCCACCGGGCAGCCGGATCATGGTGGAACCCGTCTCGGCGATTCGGTATGCGGTATTGCTGGTTCGCCACGAACTGATGGGCGTGCGACGGAAGCCCGCGCGCAGTTCACTGCTGGCGCCACCACGTGAGGCGGTCCATGCGACCGTAATGTCGCTGGCGGCATCGCTCGTGGTTTCGTCGCGGCCGCCAAGAGCTGCCTTGCGCCAGGAGTATCGCGCAAACAGCACGTTTCCGTCCGATGCACGAATGTCGATCCGGCCGTCGTAAGCATGCTCTCGTGCAGGCGCCCGCCAGAACTGCTCCGCGGCGGGGGCACCCGGAACGATTTCCGTCCGGCGCATCTCCGCGGTGTGCCGGGCTCGCTCGGCATGGGCGAAAAGAAACACCCGGTTGGGCATCAGCGGGCCGCCGGCGCTGCCGCCGAACTGGTCTCCTCGCAGTCCGTCGTAGGCCCGGCGAGCCTGTTCGAAGACGCCACCGTGCCATACGTCACCACCGCGTCGCGAGGTCAGCTCTATATGTGCTCCCGCACCGGTTCCCACGTCAGCC
>DASSSG010000250.1:0-2624 GCA_035708545.1 Bryobacteraceae bacterium
ACGGCGCTGTCGTACTCCCGGGTTCTCGGGGCGAACGATCGCCTTGCACTGGGCGTCATCGGCACAGGCAACCGCGGCACGCATGTCATGGGCCTGTTCCAGAAAAACGCTGATGTCGAAATCCGCGCTGTATGCGATGTCTACGCAGTGCGGGTGGACCGGGCGCAGCAGAGGGCGCCTGGCGCAAGGGGGTTTTCCGATCATCGGCAGCTGCTCGAACTGAAGGAAATCGATGCGGTGCTCATCGGCTCACCCGATCACTGGCACAAGGACCATGCGATTGACGCGATGAACGCGGGCAAGGACGTGTATGTCGAAAAACCGCTGTGCCGCACGCGCAAGGAAGCGCCGCAGATGGTGCGCGCGGCAAGGGTGAACAATCGCATCTGCCAGGTCGGCATGCAGCAGCGGTCCGGGCAGATCTACCTCGAGCCGAAGGAGAAGTTCGTCAGCTCGGGCGCGATCGGGAAGATCAGTCACATAGACGCGGTGTGGCACACCGGCGTGCCCCGGCGCCTGCCTTCCGAACCGGCCGAGAAGCCGTCAAACCTCGATTGGATCCGCTTTCTTGGCCCCGTGCGGTACCGCGACTGGAACCCGGGCCAGTATCTGAATTTCCGCGCGTTCCTCGACTTCAACGGCGGCAAGATGACCGACTTCGGCCACCACTGGCTCGACGTAGTGCACCTGTACATGGGCGAGCGCGCGCCGAACTCGGCCGTGTTCGCCGGCGGCATGTACTACAACTTCCACGATGGCCGCACGGCGCCGGACACCTGCAATGCGCTCTTCGAATATGACGGTTTCACCGTCCTGTTTCAGTCGAACGCGTACGGTATTCCGGGCGAGTACGGCGTCACCTTCCACGGCGACAGAGGCAAGCTGTTCGTGAATCGCAATCGCTACGAGTTCACGCCGGCAGAGAAAGGGGCGCAGAGCATTGCCCAGAAGATCCCCGGCGACATCACGGCTGACCACGTGCGCAACTTCCTCGACTGTTGCAAATCGCGAAAGCTGCCGAACGGCGATGTCGCGCTGGCGGCGATTTCGGTGCTGCCGCCGTTGCTTGCGGTGCAGTCGTATCTCGAGAAACGGCGCCTCCGCTTCGATGCAGATCGTCTTGAAGTGATGCCTTAGGGCGGTTCGTTTATACTTCGTCATCAGTGTCCTGGCGCCGTTCACCTCAGATCTGCCTGAACGGGATGGACTGGACACTGAGCAACTCGCCAACGGGCATTGCGCGCAGCATGGCTGGAACATCACTGGTAGGTTTCTCGGTCAGGTTCCGCTTCGGACGCGGCGACACTCAGGAAGCCCGATGAGCCAACAAGATCCCGCGACGTTCTGGCTGGCCGTCGGTTCTGATCGGCAGAGTCTTAGTTCGCCACCCTCAATTGCCCCATATCACCCCCTCATTGGGGTGCTTTGTGACCGATAGTTCTCCGCGTAAGCTAAGGATGTGAAAGCCCGCGACGTCCGGTGTTTGCCGGACAGCAGCCGTAGAGGTGTTGTCTGGAGCGCCGAGCACGCCACCGGCAACAGCGAGATCGATGAGCAGCACGCTCGTATCCTCGAACTCGTGAATGCCGCCCACGCTGCCGCCTCAACAGGGGCCGGCGCTTCCACAATTGACTTGGTTCTCGCTCTGTTGACGCGGTATCTGCAGAGACATTTCGTGGCAGAGGAGCAATTGATGCGCTCCGTTGCTTATCCCGGACTGACGGAGCACGCAGAGCATCACGCATGGTGTCTTCAGGAACTGCAGCGCCGGCTGGACGACTACCACGAGGGAAGGAGCGATCTCGATTCGCTGCTGAACCTCGTTTGCGACTGGCTCGATCAGCACACGCTGTCGCGCGACAAAGAGCTGGCGGTATTCCTGCGGCACCGGGCTACCGCCACCGAAACAGCTGCGGCACGAGCGTGAAGCTGCCGGCGGGGCGGCACGAAATCGTGGCGAGCGGCCACCACATGTCGCCGATCAGCGACACGTTCGGCCCGGAAGAACACGCCGAACAGCACGCAGACACACGAACTCCTACCGCCACCGAAACAGCTTCAGTGCGAGCGTGAAGCTCCCGGCGAGCCAGCACGCGATCACAACGAGTTGCCAGCGCATCTGGCCGATCGGCATACCCTGCAGCATGTTTGCCCGCAGCGCATCGATTACTGCCGTGAGCGGCAGTGCGCGAATGAACGGCTGAAAGGCAGCGGGAAAGCGCTCGGCCGAGAAGAACACGCCCGACAAGACCCACATCGGCAGCATCGTGAAGTTCATCAGGCCGGAAGCGGCTTCAATGGTCTGCGCCCGCGAGGCGATGAGCAGGCCAAGCGCGCTGAAGGCGAGCGAAGAGAGCAGGCAGAGGAATGCGAGCTCAGGGAGCGATCCTCGCAGAGGCACCCCGAAAACGAGGATGGCGAACCCGACTACGGCGATCACCTCTATAACGAGGAGCCCCAGCCGGGACAGCAGGAAAGACAGCAGATACTCGTGACGAGGCATCGGCGAAGCCACAAGACGCTTCAGCAGCTTCTTTCGCCGGGCGTCCACGATAGCGAAGCCCAGACCCCAGATGCCGTTGCCCATCAGATTCATTCCCAGTAAACCGGGCACGACAAAATCG
>DASSSG010000251.1:0-3361 GCA_035708545.1 Bryobacteraceae bacterium
TACCACGTTCGCGAAGGACAAGAAGCCCGCCAACGTCGACGACGCAACCTGGCAACGGCAGCGGAACGAGACCCAGGCCATTGCGCACCGCACGCTGGGATGGGTTCACATGGTCCGCAAGAACTACCCGGAATCAGAGAAGCACCTTCGGGATTCAATGCGACTGAACCCGAACTCCGGTGAGGTGGCATTCTGGCTGGGCACGGTGCTCTACGCGCAAAAGGGCGACAAGATCCCGCAGGGTCTGTACTATTTCGCGCGCGCAGCTTCGTACAGCGGTCCGGGGTCGCTGCCGGCGCCGAATCGCAAGGGCGTCGACGATTACCTGACGAAGGCCTACACGGGCTACCACGGCGACACGTCCGGTCTCAACGAACTGAAGCAGCAGGCGCAGACGAGTCCGAATCCGCCGGCGGGTTTCACGATCAAAGACGTCACAACGCTCTCGAAGGAGAAGATCCAGCAGGAACAGGCGGCAGTCGCGGCCGACCCGCAGGGTGCGCTGTGGAAGCGCATCAAGGATGAACTGACGGGTGACAACGGCCCGGCGTACTTCGAGTCGAGTATGAAAGGCGCCAAACCTCCGGAGAAGTCGTTCCGCGGGAAGGTCGTCTCGGCGACGGGCAAGGAGATTCAGCTGGCCATGTCGGATGACACGACGCCAGAGGCAACGCTGCGCTTCGAGAATCCCGTTCCGAAGCCCGAGCCCGGCACGCAGCTCTACTTCACCGGCGTGGCGCAGAGCTACACGAAGAGTCCCTTCATGGTGATCTTCGAGGCCGAGCGCGCCGACGTGTCCGGCCTGCCCTCGGCCGGCGGAGCGAAGAAGGCGAAGCCGCGGCCGGGCGCGGCGAAGGGTCGCGCACGACGCAGGTAGCTTCACGCCGCATCAGCACAGCGAATGAAGGTCCCGCTTCGGCGGGACCTTTTGCTTTTCGGGGCGGACTCGTGTGCGCGCTCTAGGATTTATCGCGCGGTGTGTGCTTCTCGTGCGTGTCCGACAGCGAGAGCGCGATACGGCTCAGGAAGCCGACCGCAGGTGCTTTGCGGTACGTCTCGACAATTCGGCACGCGCGCGCCGGCACGATTGAGCACCGCAGTCCATCGAGGGATGTCAGGCCGGCAACACCCAGAACAAGCCCGAGTGCCATTCTCCCTCGTATTGGATTTCGGATGCTCACACCTGTATATACGGTGCGACCTGGCCAAAGTTTGCAGGGAAAAGGTTAAATTGTGTTACGCCAGTGTTGCACTGAGATCGGACTGAAAGCTCCGCAGCTCGGCTATTTCCTCCGCGGTCGCAGCTCGCTCGAAACCTTGTCCGACGAAGAACGGATCCGCTCCTCGCCAGACGACCGCCGCGAATCCCTGTTCGTGCAGCAGGCCGGCGCTGCCGATCCGGCCGAAGCCGGTCTCGGTTCGTTCGACGAGCGCGCAGAAGCCGCCGCGTTCGAGGACGAAGTACGTGTCGATTTGGGCGGGAAGCAGTTTGATGCCGGCGGCCGCGAGTCGCTGGAGTTTACCGAGAAGCTCCGGAGGCAAAACGCGCCTACATCTTGTAACGGCCGAGGTCCTCGTCGCTCAGACCCTCGAGCCAGCGGCGCAGTTCCTCGTTCTGCACTTTGTCGGTAATGGCCGCGGTTGCCTTGGAGTTTTTCAGCACGGAATCGTCAACGTAGATGGGGCAGTCGAGGCGAAGCGCCAGTGCCAGCGCGTCGCTCGGCCGCGAGTCGACACTGATGAGCTCGCCGTCGCGTTCGAGCCAGATGCGGGCGTAGAACGTATCATCCCTGAGCTCATTGACGACGACTTTTCGCACACCGGTGCTGAGCCCGAGCAGGAGCGTCTTCATCAGGTCGTGGGTCATGGGCCGCGGCGTGGAGACCTTTTCGATCTCGAGAGCGATCGCATTGGCTTCGAAGATCCCGACCCAGATCGGGAGCACCGAGCTGCCGTTCACGTCTTTGAGGACGACGATGGGCATTTGCGTGACCGGGTCCATCGTAAGCCCGCGGATCTTCATTTCGATTTCCATGCTGCGCTCCCTGTTTCGATTATAGGGGGCGGATGCGGCGGAGCCAGACCGGGCGCACAGCGAGCGCCGATATAGAATCGATTAAAAACGTGCCAACCATTGTTGGTGTTATTGCGGAGACGTTTCCAGGGGAGCGCCGCGTGGCGGTCGTGCCTTCCGCGATCGCGCTTCTGAACAAGACAGGCGCCGAGTTCGTGATGGAGGCCGGCGCCGGTATTGCCGCCGGCTTTCCGGATTCCGAATATTCCGAAAAGGGTGTGCGCGTCGTGGGCAGCCGGGCCGAGGTTTTCGGCACGGCGGACGTGATCCTACAGGTGCGGGCGCTCGGCGCGAATGCGCAGGCGGGCCGCGGCGATCTGCAACTGCTTCGTCGAGGCCAGACCGTGATCGGTTTCGGCGAACCGCTTACCGCGGGAGAAGCCGCGCGGGCGCTGGCCGAGCGCGGCGTCACGTTTCTCGCCCTCGAGCTGATGCCTCGCATCACGCGCGCTCAGAACATGGACGCGCTTTCATCGATGGCGACGGTTGCAGGTTATAAGGCCGTCCTCATGGCCGCCGACGCGCTTCCACGGATGATGCCGATGCTGATGACCGCGGCGGGGACGATCACTCCCGCGCGTGCGCTGGTGATCGGCGCGGGCGTAGCGGGACTGCAGGCGATCGCCACCGCGCGGCGCCTGGGCGCGATCGTCAGCGGCTACGACATACGGCCCGCCGCGCGGGAACAGGTCGAGAGTCTCGGAGCGCGCTTCGTGGTGCTTGCGGTCGAGGCGGAAGGCGCCGAAGAGAAGGGTGGATATGCGAAAGCCATGGGCGAAGATTTTTATCGCCGGCAGCGGGAACTGCTGGGAGATGTGCTGGCTGAGCAGAACATGGTGATCACGACGGCTGCGGTTCCGGGGAAGAAGGCGCCGGTGCTGGTGACGCGCGACATGGTACGGCGCATGCAGCCCGGTTCCGTGATCGTCGACATAGCGGCCGAGCGCGGCGGAAACTGCGAAAGCACGCGACCCGGCGAAGTGGTCGACGAGGGCGGCGTAAAGGTCTTCGGAGCGGTGAACCTGCCGGCAACGATTCCCTACCATGCGAGCCAGATGTACGCGCGCAATATCGCGACGTTTCTCCGATACCTGCTGAAGGACGGCCGGCTCACCCTCGATCGCCAGGACGAAATCGTGAGCGAGACTCTCGTTACGCATGAAGGCGACGTCGTGCATCCGCGGGTACGCGAGCTGCTCGGTATGGAGGTAGGCGCTTGATCGAGATCGGATTTTACGTGTTCATGCTGGCGACGTTTCTGGGCCTGGAAGTTATCCGCAGGGTCTC
>DASSSG010000252.1:0-5201 GCA_035708545.1 Bryobacteraceae bacterium
GGTACACGTACGGCGAGCTCCTGCGCTTCTCCATCAGCGCTATGAGCTCCGGTACGAAGAGGTGGCTCTGGCAATCGACGGTAAAGCGCGACGGCTGCGCCGCAGCCGTTGTTGCGGCAACAGCCAGGAATCCGCGGCGGCTCGGTCGGGCTCTCATGTGCGGTGCATCCCGCAAAGCAACTCTCCATTCGGCATGTGTGGATCTTACATCGGTCCCGCAGCATACACTTGCATACCCGAGGCGGTTGGCTCTACCCTTTCGAACATGTGGCAATCAGGGCTTCGATACACCGCTCTCGTTTTGGCTCTGTTCCCGGCTGCGTGCTGGGGCCAGGTCGTCACCGCCACACTCTATGGCGCCGTCCTCGATCCGAATGGTGGCGGTATTCCCAATGCTCGAGTGATGCTCGAGTGACCGCCACGAATGTTGAACGCGGAACCACGATCGTTCGCGAAGCCGACGGATCAGGGCAGGTCACCCTGACGTCGCTTCCGGTCGGCAACTACACGATCACGGTCGAGGCGCCTGGCTTCAAGTCGCTTCGTCAGTCCGGCATCGCGCTGTCGGCAGGCGAAGGCCTGCGCATGGACTTCAGGCTCGAGCTCGGCCAGGTGGCTGAGCGCATTGAGGTCACGGCCGAGGCGCCGCTCGTAAATACATCCAACGCCGAGCAGCGGGACGACCCTCGAGACTCTGCGCGTGCGGGAGCTGCCGACCTTCCGCCGCGATTGGACCAACCTGCTCAATCTCTCGACTGGCGTACAGGTGTCCGGCGGCTCTGTTCGCCTGAACGGCCTGGCACCGAGCTCGTTCCGGCTGACCGTGGACGGCACCGACGCGACGCAGGACAACGAGCAACCGTCGCTCTCGATGTCGGGCAATTTCAACTTCATCAAAGGCGTCGCAACGGAGGCGATCGCCGAGGTCAATCTCGCCAAAGGAATCGCTTCGGCCGAGATCGCCAACACCATGTCCGGCAACGTAAACATCATCACGAAGAGCGGCACCAATGCGTTTCACGGCAGCGCATTCTGGCTGAACAACACGGAGAACTTCAACGCCCGGCTGCAGTTCCTCAACAACAAGCCAAACCTCGTTTACAACCAGTACGGCGGATCGTACGGCGGGCCCATAGTGAAAAACCGCGTGTTCTTCTTCTGTGCATATGAAAGCTACCGCCAGCGCGGGTTTCAGGCGCTGAACGAGCAGGTGCCCACGCGCGAGTTCCGCGACATGGTCAATGCGCGTACGAACCTTTACCAGAAGACCCTCTCCGTCTTCCCGTTTCCGAACCAGCCGTACGCGGCGGGCGCGAGAACCGGTGGCTCGGGCACCGAGCAGGGCAAGGACGATCACGCCGTCGTTCGCGTCGATTACAACGTGACGGGATCGATCTGCGCTACCTGGAACGCTGGGCGAAGAGCCGCCGGAAGCCGGCATTGCGCGAGCTGGGCGTGGATGAGATTTATCTGGGCAAAACGCAGAAGTTCCTGACTGTAGCCAGCAACCTGGAAACGGGCGAGCCGCTGTGGTTTGGCCAGGACCGTAAAGAGGAAACTCTGGACGAGTTCTTCGGCACGCAACTGAGTGCGTTCCAGCGAAAGCACATTCGAGCTGCCTGCGTGGACATGTGGGAGCCGTTCACGGCGAGCATTCTGAAGTGGGCGCCGCAGTGCCGGATCGTCTTCGACAAATTTCACGTAATGCAGCATGCTGCCCAAGCTGTCGACGAGGTCCGGCGGGCCGAATTCTTCCGCAAAGGTGGACGGATGCGCAGCATCGTCAAAGGCAAGCGCTGGCTGCTGCTGACGCGCTGGGTGAACCTGGACAGCCGCAAACGGCAGCTCCTCAACGAGCTGTTCCGGCTGAACCGCAGGATGCTGAAGGCCTATCTGTTGAAAGAGAGTCTTGATCGGTTGTGGACGTATCGTTACGAAGGCGCCGCGCTGCGCTACCTGAATCAGTGGATCGATCAGCTGCGCTGGCAACGACTCGAGCCTTTCAAGAAGCTGGCCGAACTGCTCCTGCGGCATCAGGAAGGACTGCTCAATTACTGCCGCGTACCAGTGCGCTTCGGCGTCGTTGAAGCGGTGAACGGCAATATCAAAGCCCTTCTCCGTCGAGGCCGCGGTTATAAGAACCTGCGTTACCTACTGCTCAAGGCTCAGAGATTGGCAGCCTTAAAGACCGAATTCCTCGTTCTCCGGAAAGCTGCGTGAAATTGCCGCTTCTTCACATTCTCGTTCAGAGCCGTTTTTATAACTTGCGCCGATGCTGCTTCGGCGTGACCGTTATAATGAGGTAACGGCGGCGGCAGCGCGCTTTTAACCTATGTAGATCGGAGCAGTTGAACGATCGACGCCCATCGAGCAACGCTGGACGTCAGACCGTCTGCGCGATGACAAAAAACGCTGTTTCGCTGGACTCCTTGATGGCGCTACCGGTCGGTATGGCCGACTATTTGCCTTTCAATTGTGACCGGCAGAACGTTCTGGGAAACTCAACCGCAGCCAACAGTATCTGTGGGACCTGTGAAACGTGGGCGTCCCGCGGCTACGTAGCCGTGCGAGGCGGAGTTACCGCAGATCCCGGTGTAGGACCCGCCCCGATTGACGCGAAGCCGTCCCGTCGCAGCCCGGTGTGAGCGGAATTCACTGGAATCGGTTAGCGAGTTCGGTGAAATTCCGCAGCGGCTCATGATTTAACTCTAACCCTGCAAAGCTTTCATCAGTGAGGGGCGCTGGCTTGGGAACGATGAGAGAAGCCAGCAACTGACCGAGCACCAGAGGCGCTGCGAACTGGTGCGGCAGCGCCCTATCTCACCCTCTCTGGCTTTTCCAGCTCAGCCCTCATCACCGCCGGTAATCGAAACACCTGCCCCTGGCGGTTGGCAAAGTAGACCTTATGAATGCTGTCGTTCACTTCACCCCAATAGGCGCCGCCGGGCGGGTCGCTTCTGTCCTGCACGACGGTGATCTTCGGACCCGGCGCGGATCGTGTGTAAGCCCAGTACTCCGTGCGCCGGACAGTTCTCGGCAGGCGCGATGGATGAGCCGACTCTATAACTGCCGTACAGGCATCAGCCCACGAGCGGAGTCAGCGCTGGAAACACGCATTTAACGCCGTGACGGGTAACGCCTTCCTCTCGTGGTCTGACACGGAAGGTCTCTATTGCATTAGCGATTGTCGGCGAATTAAAACGCCGCAATTCGTCCAGTTGCGCCTCCGTTAGTTCGGCCTTCGGCCGAAGAACCTGAGATGCAGAATTCATATACGATCTCCTTCACTGAGGAACTCGCGCCACGGCTTCTCACCTGCATTGTGCATCGGAACCAGTGCCAGCGGGAATTCAAAAGTCTTGAACGGACGGTCAGGCTTATTGAAGTCCGCTCAGGTACGAACGTGCAGCTCAGGATCGAGGAGCACCGTTTCAAACTTTCTGCCGAGCTGTTGCATGCGCTTCAACAGGAGATCGGCTGCGCGTTCGCCCATGCTGTAGCTCGGCTGAACAACCGTAGTGATCGGAGGACTGAAAACGTCCAGCCATTCCGAATCATCCGAGCTCAACACCTGCACGTCCTGCGGGCATCTCAGGCCGCGCTCCTTGAGGGCTCGAAGCACTCCCGTCATCATGAGGAAATTGGCTGCGAAAATCGCCGTGGGCGGGCCGGAAAGATCGAGCAGGCGGCTCGTCAGCGCGTGGCCGGAGTTTGCAGTCCAGTCACCCTCACAAACATATTCGGCGGGCGCAGTCAGCTTGTGCCGCCGCAGGGTTCTGCGCCAGCCTTCGACCCGATCCGCGCTGGTGCTGAGGGTGAGCTGCCCGGTGACGATGGCGATTCTCCTGTGACCGGCGGCAATCAGATGCTCGACCGCGAGCCGTGTTCCTTTGACGTTGTCTATCGTGACCGAGTCGGCTTCGAACGAGCGAGGCGTTCTGCCGACGAACACGACGGGCTTTTTCGCTCGTACCATTCGCTCGGCCTCCGATTCGTCGCCGGCGGCAAGGAACAGCAAAAAGCCATCCGCCTGTTGCGACCGGAAGACGGCGAGGTAGCGCGACTGCTCGTCGGGATCATTGTAGGTGTTGCCCAGCAGCAGGGAGTACCCAGCCTGGCGAAGCCGGTCCTCGACGCCGCGGACGACGCGGGCATAGAAGGGACTCCCAATATCGGGGATGAGCATGCCGACGGTTCGGCTGCTCCGCGTCTGGAGCCCACGGGCGAGCGCGTTAGGAGTGTAGTCGAGTTCTCGGACTGCCTTCAGCACGCGCTTGGTCAGCTCGGGACTGACATAAGCGGAGCGGTTGACCACCGACGACACGGTGTAGGTAGATACGCCGGCTTTTCGCGCGACATCGTAGATCGTCGCCATCGCTTGTCATTATAGTGAGGCGGCAAGGTAATGCTAAACGGTTAGCTCGACCACGACAATATGCCGGGCAAATGGCTGCTGTGCATCCTGCTCTTCCTCGCTACCACGCTGAATTACCTCGACCGGCAGACGCTCTCGATTCTGGCGCCGATCATGCAGAAGGAGCTGGCTCTCGATAACGAGGAGCTCGGGTGGCTGTTCTCTGTTTTCTACTACAGCTACACGTTCGCTCAGTTTGCCGTGGGCGGACTGCTCGACCGCACGCATCTGCGCTGGGCTTATGGGATTGGCGTTCTGCTGTGGTCGGCGACAGCCGCGCTGACTGGACTCGCGGCCGGTTTCGTGGGCCTGGTGGTGTTTCGGCTGCTGCTCGGTGTGACGGAGTCGGTCAACTGGCCGGCGGCGATGAGAATCGTCGCGCGGGCGCTGCCGCCGCACGAGCACGGCATCTTCACCAGCGGTACGAGCATCGGCGCGCTGATCGCTCCCGGACTGATACTCGGCGTCGCGGGCGCGATGGGCTGGAGATGGGCATTTGTAGTGGTCGGATCTCTGGGCGCTCTGTGGTTCGCAGCCTGGATCGCTTTCAGCGGGCGGCGGCAATTCGATGCTGTATGGAGAAGCGGCGCGGAGGAGAGCACTGCCACACCGGGTCGGGCGTACGCCGATATACTTCGATCGGCTCAGTTCTGGCGCGTGTTCGCGGTCACAATCCTGGTGAACCCGTGCCTCTATTTCAATGTCAACTGGCTGCCCACGTACTTCTCGCAACAGCGGGGTCTGCACCCGGGCCGCGAGCTCGGCTGGATCCTGACGCTGATTTATC
>DASSSG010000253.1:0-6492 GCA_035708545.1 Bryobacteraceae bacterium
GATTTCCCTCGAGCTGCGATTCAGTGAGCGCGAGGTTCATCGCGGCGAATGACTTGCCCTCGGCGGGTGACGGGCTGGTGACGACGACGGAATGGATGGGTTGGAGGCTCTGCAGATGATTCAGGCGCGTGCGCAGGGTCCGGAACTCTTCCGACGGCGCCTCGTGGGGTTTGCTGAAATCGACGAGGTGCGCGTCGGCCGAGGGAGTGAACGCGATGTCGCGAATGTTGCCGAGCAACCCATCGACGAGAGAAGGCGCCAGCACGGCTGCGGCGGCCGTCTGGCGCAATGTGGGCGGCAGAATGGCGGAAGCGGCGCCAGCGGGCGCGGCGGCAGGCTGGTCCGAAGTGAACTGCTCGGCCCGGCGTAGTGCGTCATGAACTCTACTCATTGAGTAAATCCTTCCGAATCCTGGGCGCTTTGCGCCTCAGACCTTTGTAATCCTGTAGTAAACGACCGCACCCGTCATGATAGCCACGCCGAGCAGGCAGGCGGTCGACCAGGCCAGCATGGCGAGCCGCCTGCGGCGGCGGACGATGAGATCATTTTCGAGCAGCGGAACGCTGCCGAGAATCGTGAGCTGTGTGTAAGCGCGGACGTCTTTCAGGTTCTTGAGCGAGGTGTCTTTCGCCTCGCGCGCACCGGCCAGCATAAGTCCGAAGACGATTCCCATGCCGGCGCCGACCGCGACCAGCAGCGTGCGATTCGGCTCAGTCGGTTTTTGCGGCAGCGATGCCGGGTCGAGCACGTCAAGCGTTTCGCCCTGCTGGCGCTTCTCGAGCTCGGAGGACATCTCCGACTGGGATTTCTTCTTGTTGTACTCGTCGTATTTCTGCTTGGCGAGCTCGCGGTCGCGGACGATCTCGGCATACTGCTGCTCTCCAACCGGCAAAGCATTCAGCCGAGCCTGAACGGCGCGAATCTGCCGGTTCACGTCTTCGAGCTCCTTCTGCTGCTCCTCGGCCTGGAGCGTGCGAGTACGGATCAGAGCCTCGATCTTCTGAATATTAGCCTCGATGTTCTGCCGCTCGCGCGAATAGAGGTACTCCTGGCGCTTATTCACGACCGGCGCCTGGTCTTTCGCCCTCTTCGTGTCCTCATCCTGTTCCCTGGCGAGGTTGTCGCGCTCTTTCTTCTTGATATTGAGCAGCGCTACCGCTCGCTGAACGTCCGGATAGGCGTCTTTGTACTGCTCGCGCAGCATTGCCAGATGCGTCTCGATGTTCGCGATCTCGCGGTCGATCTGCAGCAGACGGTCATTCTTTTCCGCCTGCGCCGTTGCCTCGGGCGGGGGTGAGAGGGAGTTCAACTGAGCTTTCTGGGTCCGGAGCTCGGTTTCGAGAAGCAGCTTGTCCTGATTCGTGCGGCTGATCGCGCCGTTGATGTTCGCCACCCGGTTCTCGAGCGCGGAGAGCTGGGTCCAGTTCTGCTGGACCTGATCGGGAAGCCGGCCGGCATTTTCAGTACGGAATTTCGCAAGGCGCTCTTCTATCTTCTGCAGCTCCTGCCGGGCCTGCTCCCACTGATCATTGAGGAACTGCGTAGTGAGCATCGATTGATTCGTGCGGTCGCGGGTGTTTTCCGAGATGAAGCGAGTAACAAGATCGGATACCACCTTCTGCGCGAGGATGCGGTCATGATACGAAAACTGGACCTGAAAGGCGGATAGTCCGCGCTCGCGTTCGGTGAGATTCACCACCTGCCCGATCCTGATGGAGTTCTTCATCTCCTCGATCACGTCTTCCATCGGCTTCCGCTGCCGCTGGCGGGGATACAGGTTATAGGTGTTGATGATGTTCGTGAGATTGCCGCGGCTGAGGATGGTCTGCGCCATCGAGTTGATGCGCTGCGACATCTCGACATTGACGTTCGAGGGGACGAAATTTTCGGGTACCTGCGACGGGACGACGCGAATGATGGCGGATGAAATGTACGTATCAGGCCACAGGAAGGCCACAACGACCGCGATCACGAGAGCGCCAAACGCGGGACCGAGAATCCATGCCTTGTGCCGGCGAACGATATCGATGTAGTCCTCGATATCGAGGGGCCGCCGGCGGACGGAAGTATAAGAGGCGTCTATGACTGGCTGCAGAGTGCCTTGCATGGTTGCTTCTCCAATGAGCAGAACTTCGGGTCCCGGTTAATCAGGAACGTAAATCTGATCGCCATCCTGAAGGTAGATGTTGGTATCGAGGTTCTTACCTTTGACGACATCGTTATAGTTGAACCTGATGCGTTGCGTGCCGCGCATGATCACGATTTTTTTCTTGTTCGCGAACTCGCGGAATCCGCCGGAGTTGCTGAGTGCTTCCATGACGGTGATCGGAACCACGAGCGCGTAAGCGCCAGGGCGATTCACTTCGCCCGTGATGTAGTACTTCTTGCTGAGCACCGCCTGGATCGAGACCGTCACTTCAGGCTTGTTGATGTACTCGCCGAAGGCCTTTGTGAGCTGTTCGGTGAGCTGCATCGGCGTCAGATTGCCGGCCTGGATCTCACCGATGAGCGGGAGCGTGATCTTGCCATCCGGCCGGACCTGGTACGGGCCGGAAACGTCCGGCTCCTTCCAGACCTTCACGTTGATCACATCTCCTGCGCCAATCTGGTAGCTTTTTGGATCCACGGGGGCGGCAACCCCGGGTTGGACCATCGGCAGCGGTTTCGCGCCCTCGGTCACGTCAGGCGTCTTTGGCTCTTCCGGCTTTTGGCCCTGGTTGCCGGTCTGGGCGTATGCGACAGCCGACAATGCAAACAGTGCCGCTACCGCGTACGCTCGCATGCGATATAGAAGCGGTGCAAACATGTGTTTTGGCGAATCAACGGCCGGCGCAGACAGCAAGGCGCGGGTACGAACGAACGCCGAACCAATATCGATACATTGTAGCTCATGTGACGAGATGGAACCTGTACGCACGCCACCGTAGGACGTACCAGGACACGGAACAGTACTGCGTTATTACGGGTTCGCGTACCGCACGAGAGGCGACAGGAGCAGGTTGTGAACTATTTCCTTGCAAAGACAGAGCCTCAGGTCTATTCCATTGATGACCTGGAGTCGGAAAAAACGACGGTGTGGGACGGGATTAAGAATGCCCAGGCATTGGCCGCGCTTCGAGCCATGCGGCCGGGCGATCGCGTGTTCATCTACCACAGCGGAGACGGCGCGGCAGTAGCCGGTCTCGCGGAGGTTGCCTCCGCTCCGCGACCAGACCCGAAGGACGCGAAGCTGAGCGTGGTCGATCTGCGCTACCTCATGCATCTGAAGCCGCCGACGCCGCTCGGCGACATCAAATCGAGCGGCCTGTTCGATGACTGGGCGCTCGTCCGGCAGGGGCGCCTGTCGACGATGAGCGCGCCGCGCGAGTTCGTCGACTGGCTGCGGAAGCGCTACCCCGGCGTGCGCATCTGAGCCTCGATGCGCCTGAGATGCGCATAGACAAGCGCCACGGGCAGCCCGACTACGTTGAAGTAGTCTCCGGTAATCCGATCGATGAACTTCGAGGCGAGTCCCTGAATGGCGTACGCTCCGGCTTTGTCACGCGGCTCGCCGCTCGCAATGTACGCTTCGATCTCGGCGTCGGTCAGGCGCACGAAATGAACCGTCGTGCAGGACTCGTCTTCGATGATTCCATTCGCGTGCACCAGGCAGATGCCAGTGAGCACGTCGTGTTCGCGGCCGCTGAGCAGTCGCAGCATGCGAAGGGAATCGCCGGGATCCGCCGGCTTGCCGAGGATCTCACCCGCCGCGACTACGGTCGTGTCGGCACCGAGAACGATCTCATCGACCGCCCGAGGCACCGCCAGAGCTTTCTCCCTTGCGAGGCGGCGCACGTAACCGGACGGGGTTTCCCGGGAGATTTCATGCTCGGGCACCTCCACCGCGCGCACGACAAACGGGATACCGGCGCGCTCGAGGATCTCACTTCGGCGCGGCGACTTCGAGGCCAGCACGAGCATGCCCCGATGCTACACTGAGGCAACACTGAACGATGGAGAGGGCCTCGCGAGTAGTCGGCAAGCTGGGCGGCGCCGGCGAGGAGAAGCTCGCACAGGCGGCGTGGCCGCTCGCGGTGGGCCGCCGGCTGGCGTCACGGACACGTCCGGTGCATCTGGCGGGGACGCGCCTTATCATCAATGTCGAGGATGCAGTGTGGCAGTCGCAGCTGTTCACGCTTCGCGAACAGATTCTCAACCGACTCGAGCACGTGCTCGGAAGGCGGCTGGTGACGGCGCTCGAGTTCCGAGTGGCGATCCCGCGGGCCGGCGTTTCTCGCGAGGAGCTGCCCGCGCGCGCGCCCGATGAGGCGGACGGCATCACCGACCCCGTTCTTCGCAGCCTTTACAGAGCATCACGGAAGAGAGCGCCTGGTTGAAGATCACGGCCGAACAGGTCCGATACGTAGCCGATCTCGCCAATCTGCGCCTGACGAACGATGAGGTCGAACGCATGGCGCGCGAGATGGACGAGATCCTCACCCACGTGGAGAAGCTCAACGAGCTCGACACCTCCGGAGTGGAACCTATGGCTCAGGTGCTTTATGACACCGCCGAAGGCGCGACTCTGCGAGCGGATGTTGAGCGCGAGCCGTTCGGCCAGGAGCGCGCGCTGGCGAATGCGCCGCTCGCCGGCAACGCGTATTTCAAGGTGCCGAAGGTGATCGAGCGGTGAACATCGCCTCGCTGACGTTAGGTCAAATACAAGAAGGCCTGACGCGAAAGAGCTTCAGTGCGGCGGAGATCGCAGGCGAGACGCTTCGGTTCGCCGAGGCGGAGAACCTCAGGACCAACGCGCTGCTGCGCCTTGCGCCCGAGCGCGCGATGGAAGCCGCGCGTCGGGTCGATAAGAAGATCGCCGCGGGCGAGCCGATTGGCGCGCTGGCCGGCGCTCCCGTCGCGGTAAAAGACGTAATCCTCACTCGCGGTCTGGTCACGACCGCGGGATCGCGCCTGCTCGCGAAATACGTGGCGCCGTATGATGCGACCGCCGTTGTGCGGCTCGAGCGCGAAGACGGCGTGATCATCGGGAAAGCAAACTGCGACGAGTTCGCGATGGGGTCGTCCAACGAGAATTCCGCGTTCGGGCCCGTGCGCAATCCGCACGCGCCCGATCGCGTGCCGGGCGGCTCGAGCGGGGGCTCGGCGGCAGCGACGGCGCAGGGCACGTGCGTGGTCGCGCTGGGGTCGGACACGGGCGGCTCGGTTCGGCAACCGGCGTCGTTCTGCGGAGTGGTCGGCGTCACGCCGACCTATGGGCGCGTATCACGATACGGACTCATCGCCTTCGCGAGTTCGCTCGATCATATCGGGCCGTTCGCACGCACAGTTCGCGACGCGGCCGCGGTCCTGAAGGTGATCTCGGGGCGTGACGCAGCAGACTCCACTTCGGCCAGTGCGCCCGTGCCGGACTATCCCGCGCTGCTCGACGGCAACGTCCGGGGGATGAGAATCGGATTGCCGAAGGAGTACTTCAAAGGCGTCGCGAGCGAGACGGGCGACCTGATCATGCGTGGCGTCGATGTGCTCCAGCGGCTTGGGTGCGATGTCCGCGAGGTCAGTTTGCCGACCACCGATTACGCGATCGCGTGCTACTACATCATCGCGACCGCCGAGGCGAGCTCGAATCTCGCGCGCTACGACGGCGTGCGCTACACGAGCCGATCCGCGGCATCCGAGACGCTGAGCGAGATGTACCGCAATACGCGCGGCGAGGGCTTCGGCGCCGAATGCAAGCGGCGAATCATGCTCGGCACCTACGTATTGAGCGCCGGCTACTACGACGCGTACTATCTGAAAGCCCAGAAGGTACGCGCGCTGATTGCGCGCGACTTCCACACCGCCTTCGAGCAGGTGGACGCGATCGTCACGCCGGTGTCGCCGTTCCCGGCCTTTCGGCTCGGCGAGAAGCTGGATGATCCGATGGAAATGTATCTGTCAGACATTTATACGATCACCTGCGATCTCGCGGGCATCCCGGGCATGAGCGTGCCGTGTGGGAAGACGGCAGCGGGACTGCCCGTGGGGATGCAAATCCTCGCGAAGCACTTCGATGAGTCGGGGATGTTCCGGCTTGCGGATGCGTTCGAGCGCGCGGGAGGAGTCGGTTAGCGAGCGTTCCGCTATTTCCTGCCGTATAGCATCGCTGCGTCAGGATTGCTGCCCCAGATGGCCGACGATTCGCCGATCCCCCCGCTCGATCCCAGGATCGCACTGGAGCTTCGGATGGCATTCGATCCCCAGATCGCGCTGCTGGCCCCAAATCGCGACGATCGATCCACCACGCTGAGCTTCCCCAGGTCGCATGAGCCCCGGATCGTGGATGATCCCCAACGCGGTCGACCCCAGATCGCGCTCGTGCTGTTGATGACGCTAACGGTTGCCGCTGTGCCATCGCTTGAATACACGGCGCGGGGCGAGGCCGCATTCCTTCCGGCGGTGACTACGTCAGTGTTGTTGAGCGCCGACCAGATGTCCAGATAGCCGACGCCGATC
>DASSSG010000254.1:0-2946 GCA_035708545.1 Bryobacteraceae bacterium
GGTGGTCGATCGCGAACATGCTCACGGCTCTCGCGAGCGGCGCCCGCAGCCTGGGAGTGTTCCGATTTCTGCTGGGCCTCGGCGAGGCGGGTAATTACACAGCGGCCCCAAAGGCCGTCGGCGAATGGTTCGACGTGAAGCAGCGCGGGCTGGCGGTCGGAATCTACACGGCAGGTGCAATGGTCGGCGCCACCATTGCTCCTCCTCTGATCGCATTTTTGGCGATGCGTTATGGGTGGAGGTGGGCGTTTGTTACTACCGGCCTTGCCGGAGTGCTCTGGATCGTACCGTGGCTGCTGCTCTACCACGGTGCTCCTCAGCGCGCCGAGCCGGCGCCGCCCGCTGCTGCGGCCGGATGGGCGCACTGGCGTGACGCGCTGTCGCGACGCTCGGTGTGGCTGTTGATTGTGGCGCGAATGCTGACCGATCCGGTCTGGTACTTCTATCTGTTCTGGTTTCCGAAGTATTTAACTGACGTTCGCGGGCTCAGCCTGGCTGAACTCGGAGCCGTCAGCTGGTTCGTTTATCTTGCCGCTGATGCCGGCAGTCTCGCCGGGGGCTGGGTATCAGGCTACCTCATCGGACGCGGAGCACCCGCAATAGCGAGCCGTCGCCGCGTCATGACCGCTGCCGCGCTGATGGTGCCGGCCGGGGCGATCGTCGCCACCGGAGTATCGCTGACGGCTTCGCTTGCGCTCGGGGCGCTGGTGGCGTTCTCACACCTGACGTGGCAAGTCACGATGGGTGCGCTGATCGTGGATTTATACCCGCCCCGCATCATGGCGACGCTGTTCGGCATCATCGCCGCGGGCAGCGGATTCGGAGGCATGCTGAGTACGCAACTCGTGGGCTACGCGGTAACGAACCTCTCCTGGACGCCGGTATTTGCGTCCATGGCGTTGCTGCATCCGGCTGCTGCGCTGCTGATTCGTTATGTGCAGCCGTCACCGGACAGCCCCGAGCACGCGTAATGCCAGTCAGTTATTCAAGTAACCCCTTTCGGAGGTTTGTTAAGGCCGTATCTGATTTCCGTCCGAGAGGAGTCGTAAGCCGCTCATGGCTGGGAGGCTCCCTGCCGGAGTGGCCGGCTGGAGAGCACTTTGATGCCAAATCATGCCGCCCGGTCCGGTGGCAATTGGCCTTTGGCGAGGTCCAGAAGCAGCCGGAGCGCGCGGTTCACCGACTCGGAATCCTTGAAGACTTTGGCAATGTCGGCATCGAGGAACACAACGTTAGTGCCTGTTTTGTACTGCTCATGATGCTGTCCACGTACCGCCACCTGAGAAGTCGTACTCCGGTCTCATGTCATCATCATTGGCTGGGTTGCTCCGACTCATACTTCTGCGCTCCTCTGGCGCAGCCTCTCGGGCACTGATGAGACGTATACGTTCTGCCCAGGGCTGTCAGCTTCACATCGAAATCCTGTACTCACATTCCCAGCGCACGCTCCGCGCGCGCGTCCCCCTCTTCACGCAGCGCCGCCAGCAGGCTCTGCTTCGCGCGCAGAATATGCTCGCGTAACGCTTGGCGGAGTTCCGCCGGATTGCGCGCCTCGAGTGCGGTCACGATCCGCTCGTGCTCGCGCTGTTCGGCCTTGAGACGGTCCGCCCAATAAAGGTCGCCGGCATGCAGCCGCGCGATCTGAAGATGAGCATTCAGCCCGTTGTACATCTCCACCAGCCGCTGGTTGCCCGAACAGGCGATCAGGTGGTTGTGAAAACGGGTGTTCGCCTGCTCGTGCCGTTTACGCGATTCCGCACTGACCACCGGCTTCTCGAGCTTGCGCAGGATGGAACGGAATTCCTCCAGTTCGTCCTCCGCGATGCGCTCGATCGCCTTTTCTCCCGCAAGACACTCGAGCGCGCAGCGGATCTCGCAGGTTTCGTCCACCTCGCGCGCGTCCAGCCGAGTGATGAAAGTGCCGCTGCGCGGCCGTATTTCGATCAGGCCTTCGGCGGCGAGACGCTGAATCGCCTGCCGCAGCGGTGTCATACTGACGCCGAGCTTTTCGGCGATATGCGTCATCTGCAGGCGCTCGCCAGGCTTGAAGAGGCGCGCGAGTATGCTTTCGCGGAGCGCTTCATAGACCTCGTCGGAGGCGCGCTGCCTCTTCAGCGGGAGCAATGCCATACCTTCAGAGTACAGCAGGCTGCGCGAATCCGTATCTGAAATTTCAGATTTTTTACTTGAGATATGCAGGCGACCTGTGAGAGAATCTCCACCACAGTCCAAAGGGGGCTGGACTCGGTATGTTGCGCTTCCTTACGCTTCTCGCTGTGTACAGTTCGTTCCTGTATTCCCAATCCGGCACAGGAACCATCTCGGGAACCGTCCTCGATCCGGCCGGGGCCGCCGTCGCAGGAGCAACGGTCGAAGTACGGAATCTCGGAACAACGGCAACCTTCGGTACGACCACAAACGAGAGCGGTTTCTATACGGCACCGGGGCTCCGCGTAGGGGATTACGAAGTTGTCGTGCAGCATCCGGGATTCAAACGCCTCGCACGCTCCGGGATCACGCTGCAGGTCGGCCAGAACGCGCAGGTGAACATCTCGCTCGAAATCGGCCAGACAACGGAATCGATTCAGGTCACGGCCGAGGCGCCGCTGGTCGATACCGGCAGCGCCACGGTGGGCGAGGTGATCGAGAACCGGCGGGTGACCGACCTGCCGATCAACGGACGCAATGCGCTGGCCCTGACAGTGCTGAATCCGGGGGTGATTTCGAACGCGGGTCCCACGCAGTCCGGCTTCGGCGATCGCGGTGTGGACATCTCGTCGCTGAGCATCAATGGCAGCCCGAACGGAATGAATTCGCAGATGCTCGATGGCGCCAACAACATCCTGAGCTATGTCGGCGAGGTGGGGATTCCGCCGGCGGTGGATGCGGTGGAGGAGTTTCGTGTGCAGAGCGGGGCGATGTCGGCGGAGTTCGGCTTCACTGCCG
>DASSSG010000255.1:0-6184 GCA_035708545.1 Bryobacteraceae bacterium
TCGACCTCGTGCGCACAGGAGCCGTTCGCCGGGCCAAGCTGTACTACATGCGCAATCTCAAGGGCAAGGCCGCCCGACTGAAGGAACGCGAGTAGCTCCAGCGGCAGGCAGCGCGCGGTGGAAAAAGGCGCAGCGCGAAGACCGGCAAAGACTCGGTGCGAGGGGCGCTGGGAGCGCGAAGCTCGCGCCGCCGGCTACTCGTGTATTGCCGGCGTCGACGAAGCCGGCCGCGGGTCGCTGTTTGGTCCGGTGTTTGCGGCCGCCGTTGTGCTCTCGCCGGAGCGCCCCATTCGCGGCCTGCACGACAGCAAGATACTCGAAGCCGAGCGGCGCGAAGTACTCGCCCAACGCATCCGCGAGCGTGCGATCACCTGGGCTGTCGCTGCCGCCGACGTTTTTGAAATCGACCGGTATAACATCCTGCAGGCATCTCTGCTCGCCATGAAACGCGCGATCGCGGGGCTGTCGCCGCCCTGCGACTACCTGCTGCTCGATGCCGTGCGGATACCCGATCTCGAAGTTCCGCAACAGCCGCTGATCCACGGTGACGGGCGCTGCCAGTGCATCGCCGCCGCCTCCATTCTGGCCAAGACCGAACGGGATTCCTGCCTCCGCCGCTGGCACAAGGTCTTCCCGGAGTACGGTCTCGCGCACCACAAGGGGTATGCAACCGAGGAGCATCAGGCCGCGTTGGACAAATACGGGCCCACCATGCTGCATCGTTTCAGTTTCGAGCCGGTACGCCTCGCGACTCAGTTTCCTCTGTGGACGGGCTACGATCAAAGAGAGGGGTTGCCGACATCGAGTTCAGAGACCGGCGATGAGCGCGAATCCACAGCCGGAGCCGCCGCCGGTGCGTGACGATGCCCGCACGATGGGCATCGTCCAGGTCGAGCCCGGTGACGAGGGATCGCAGCATCGCTGGCAGGACAAACTGCTCGCTCTGCTGGGTGTGATCTTCTGTTTCGAGCTCGGCGTGTTTCTGCTCGTCTTTCCGTGGGCGATCGAATGGGACATCAATTACTTCCCGCGCCTGCCATCCTGGCTGCGGCAGACATGGATCAGTCCGTACTTCCGCGGAGCCGTAAGCGGGCTGGGACTGGTCAACATCTACATCTCTGTCGTGGAGGTGTTTCGACTCCGGAGGTTCTATCAGTGAGCGCTGACCGCGGCACCACCGTCGCATCCAGGCTGAAGTGGCCACTTTTCGGGCGCCGTAACGGCAACGAGAGCTCCGCAGCTCCCGAAACCGATGCAAAGGCGCCCAGGCACGAGCACCATCGGGGCACCATCGCCGAATGGACCGTCACCATCCTGCTGCTGCTGTTCGGAACCACGACGCTCGTGCAGGCATTCGTCATCCCGACCGGCTCGATGGAAGATACACTGCTGGTGGGCGATCACCTGCTCGTCGATAAACTCGCTTATGCTCCCCCCGGCCCGATCAGCAGACACTTCCTGCCGTACACGGAAGTCAGGCGCGGGGACATCATCGTCTTTCGTTACCCGATCGACATCCGCCAGACGTTCGTGAAGCGCGTCATCGGCGTGCCGGGCGACCGCATTCGCGTCGTGAACAAGCAGGTCTACCGGAACGGTGAGCCTCTGAAGGAGCCGTACAAGTTTCACAAGACGGAGTATGTCGATCCATATCGGGACAATTTTCCGAGCCAGGCGTATCCGCATTTGAACGAACGCGCGCAGGAGATGCTCGAGAACAACGTGCGCAATGGCGAGATTGTGGTGCCGGCGAACTCGTACTTCGCGATGGGCGACAACCGCGACAACTCGCTGGACAGCCGCTACTGGGGGTTCGTGCCGCGTGAGAACATCATTGGCAAGCCGCTGATCATCTACTGGTCCTATGACACCACCACTGACCGGCTGGCGAGCCCGACGATCGGGATCGATCACATGCTCGATCTCGCGCAGAACTTCTTTACCAAGACACGCTGGCGGCGAACGTTCATGCTCATCCGCGCGCGCCCCGGCGCCCAGGGCTCCTGACGCCGCTACTCCGAGCGCAGCACGGTCATGGGTTCTGTTTGTGAGGCCCTTCGGGCTGGAACCGCTGTGGCGATCACAGCCACAGCACTCAGGATGCCGGCGGCGGCCAGATACACGGCCGGTTCCGTTGGTGTGAGTCCGTACAACATCGTGCGCGTGAACCGGGCCGCCCAGAAAGCGATGACGCAACCTGCGGCCACGCCAGCCGCGCACGTACTGAAGCTCTGGCCGTAGATCAACCGCCGGACGTCGGCAGGCCGTGCGCCCAGCGCTATGCGGATCCCGATCTCCGAACGCCGGCGTGCGATGAGATACGAGAGCACGCCGAATATACCGAGCGCCGCCAGCGCGAGCCCAAGAGCCGCAAAGACCGTACAGAGCGACGCTACCGCACGCTCGCGGCCAATGGAATCGTTGATCTGAGCGGAAAAGGTTCCAACCCGGACACTAAGGCTCGGATACTCATCGCGGAAGATTCTGCGCACTTCGTGCACAATGTTCGCGACCGGCCCGCGCGAGCGCAGCGCGGCGCTCAGCGATGCGGGCGCACCGGCAAACTGCGCAATGGGCGTGTAGAGCACAGGCGGTACCGCTTGCCGGAGGCTGCGGTATTTGGCGTCCTGGACAACGCCGGCGATCTCGAAGGTCAGCGGCTCGGGATCAAGAACGCTGATGCGCCGGCCTATGGGACTCGTCGAGCCGAATACCGTGCGGGCCAGCGTCGAGTTCACCAGAGCGACCGCGGGCGCCCCGGCCCGATCGTTCGGTGTAAAGCCGCGCCCTGCAATGACAGCGGTCCCGAAGGTCCGGAAAAACTCTGGTGTGACTGCGTGGAAATAGATGTGCACGCTCCTCGGGCCGGAGTCGGTCTCGGCGCGAACGTTGAACTGCCAGGTGCTGCCGGATATCGGAGTCACGTATGAGAGTGCAGCGGAGTCAACGGACGGAATGCGCTCCATGCGATCGAGCAGCGTTGCGTAGAACTGTTGCCGCCGCTCCTTCGCAATTCCGCTTCGCCGGAGATCGATTTCCGCCAGCAGGACACGATCACTGTTGAAGCCCGTCTCCGCCGTCATCAGATTCCGGAGTGTTCCGCCGAACAGCACAGCGGCCGTGACGAGCACGATTGCAACCGCGATCTGGCCCGCCAGCAGCGTCCGCCGAAACAACAACACCGAGGCCGGCGCGGTTGTGCTTCCCGACTTCAGCAATTCGGCGGGGTCTGCCTGCGCGGCGCGCAGCGCGGGGCCAACGCCGGCAACGAACGCACTGACGGCCGCGGCGAGGAACGCGAACCCGAGGACCCGCCAGTCGGGTGAGAGATCCAGCATAAGCTGGCCGTACGGGCTCGGATACGCCGCGAGCAGGGCGGCGCTGAACGGCCGTGCGATCACCAGTCCGAGGGCAGCTCCGGCCAGCGCGAGGACCGAGCTTTCGAGCGCCAGTTGTCGCGCGATTCGCCATCGCGACGCGCCCAGCGCGATGCGGACGGCGAGTTCTTTTTGACGCGCCGTGGCGCGGGCGACGAGCAGGTTGGCGACGGTGAAACAGGCGAGCAACAGCAACAATGCGGTGATGGCGGAAAGCACCGCGAGCGGCTGTTCCGCCATCGAACGTACATAAGACACGCCGGCGTGCGCGGGCTCGAGCGTGAAGCGCTGTCGAAGGTAACGCGGGCGCGCGCGTTCGGGCAACTCCGAAGGCAGCGTGGCGCGCATCGCGATCGCCGATAACGCCGCCAGCCGGGATTGCGCCTGTTGCGCCGTAATGCCCGGCCGCAGCCGGCCAAACACCAGCAGCCAGTATCGAGTCGGGTTCGGAAGCGCGGAATCCGCCGCGCGGAGGTATGGTTCCGCGGCGAGCGGCACGTAGAAATCGGCAACTCGGCCGACGGTCATTCCGAAAAACCGTTCCGGAAGCACACCGATGATGTTGAACGGTTTTCCTTCGAGGAGGAGCGTGCGGCCGATGACGGCAGGGTCGGATGCGTATTCGCGTTGCCACAGGCCGTGGCTGATCACCACGACGGCGGCCTGAGCCGGCGTGCGCTCGTCGGCGTCAGTAAAGGTCCGGCCCAGGATGGCGTCCACTCCGAGCGTCCGAAACAGTGGAGAGGTGGCGAAAGCTCCCGTGGTCTGTTTGACCTCGCCGTTCAGGACGGCGTCCAGTCGCGTGTCCGCACAGGCAAAGTAATCGGCAAGCACGTCCTGGCCGCGATCGAACTGGTTCCAGAGCGCATATGTGAGCGAATCGTCCGCTTCTATATAGCCCCACGAGCTGAAATTCCCGAGCCGGATGCGCAACAGCTGCGCGGGATCCCTGACGGGCAGCGAGCGCAGGATCAGCGCGTTCGTGATCGTGAAAATCGTGGTGTTGGCGCCAATCCCGAGCGCCAGCGTCACAACAATGAGTGCCGCAACACCCCGACTGTTGCGCAGCGCGTCACAGGTGTACCTGAAATCGCGTGCGAGGCTGTCGATCCAGCCGACGACGGCGGCCTCACGCGTACGTTCCTTCTCGAGCGTCAGGTTCCCGAAGCGCAGGCGCGCGTCGCGCAGAGCTTCTTCGTCAGACATCCCGGCGACGATGTTGTCGCGAGCGCGCATTTCAATATGCGCGGCGAGCTCCTCATCCAGTTCTTCGCGGTGGCGATCACCGCGCAGAAGGTTCGAGACGCGACTCAACCACGCCATCGCGACACCTCACGCGTATTCGAGAAAGCGCGCGACGGCGCCGGTCACTTCCGCCCAGCTTTCCTGCTCGGCTGCGAGTTGCCGCCGGCCGGCGGCGGTTATCGTGTAGTAGCGGGCGCGGCGATTATTCTCGCTCACGCCCCACTCCGCTCTGATCCAGCCCGCCTGTTCCATGCGGTGCAGCGCGGGATAGAGCGACCCTTCTTCGACGCGCAGCGCGTCTCTCGAGACCGTCTGGATATGCAGCGTGATGCCGTAGCCGTGCATCCGGCCTCGGCTGGCAAGCGACTTCAGAACAAGTAAGTCGAGCGTGCCCTGGAGCCGATCGTTCGCGTATCGACCCATAATGGCTCTCTTAGATGTCTATGGGAACTATGCTCCAGAATCTCTGCCGTGTCAAGGGGAACTTTGGTGTCCTGAAAGGCGTATGCTCGTTGAATGCGGCTGTTCAAACGCGGTACACCGGCCGAGCGCCGGCATCCGATCACGGACTGGACGGTTCAGATCCTCATCCTGCTGTTCGGGTTCTCGTCCGTCGGCTGGACCTACGTAGTGCCTACCGCTTCGATGGAGAAAACCGTGCTTGTCGGCGACCACATGATTGTCGACCGGCTCGTGTATGCCGAGCCCGGGCCGATTTCGCGCCATTTCCTGCCGTACTCGCCCGTGAAGCGCGGCGACATCATCGTGTTCGCGTATCCGCTCGATCCGAACAAGTCGTATGTGAAGCGAGCGATCGGGTTGCCCGGCGATCGCGTGCACATCCTCGATAAGGTTGTATACGTGAACGGCAAGCCGCTCGAGGAGCCGTACAAGCAGGTCATGCCGTTCAGCCGCAGCCGGTACGCCGACAATTTTCCGAACCAGCCTGACGTGCCGATCTATCCGCGCGGGCGCGCGATGCTCGACGAGCACGTGCGCGACGGCGAGCTGATCGTTCCGCCCGGCCACTATTTTGCGATGGGCGACAATCGCGACAACTCGGATGACAGCCGCTTCTGGGGTTTGGTGCCGCATGAGAATCTGATTGGCAAACCGGTGCTGATCTTCTGGTCATACGAGGCAAGCACGGAGCAGTTGAACAGCCGGACACACTGGCTCGATGCGGCGCTGCACTTTTTCTCGAAGACCCGCTGGCGCCGGACGATGCTGTTGGTCCGGGGGCACGATTTTCGCGAGCGCCGCTGAACGGCGCGTCCATAGCCGGCCGGATTTTGGTTGCGGCGAAACGTCGCTTTCGGGCAGTCCTGCTGCCGCGGGACACGCCAGGCCACCTGCAGCGTGTAGTAGTCCTGCCGGCCATTCGGCCAATGTAAACTCAACCGTTGCGGACTCGATTGGCACAAGTCAGTTTTACACCCGCCTGCGGCGGACAACGAAGGACGAAAATTGACAGGCATCGGCGTATCAGGTAAGACGGAGCAAACGGGCTGTGGATTGAAGCCGTTTGACTCACTGGCGCTGTAAAGCCCGAAAGTCAGTTT